>CAZGKG010000054.1:0-7716 GCA_964525615.1 uncultured Rickettsiales bacterium
GATTGAATTTCAAAATCCTTCGGCGCCAGGATTTTTCGTTTTGTGCGCACCTCTAAAACTTCTACGATGGGGGGATTGGGGAGTAAGAGAACATTATTTTGATGGGTGTAGGACCACTTTTGACGTAATAAACTTTTCCCCGTGGCCTCTTCAACCCATTGGGTGGCCAAAAGAATCAGATGCTTTAAGAGATCATCTTCGATGTCATGATCAATTCTTAAATAGTTTTTAACGTCGCGCAACGGTAACAGAAGGGTAGAAGAAGGCTCGAGAAGCTTCAAGGACATGTAGGATCTCCAAAAGGAAAAGGTGCAAAAGAGAGGAAACAATAAAAAGGGAAAGGACAGACGTTCGATAGTTTTTTTATGAGGAAAAAGCCCCCCTCAAGGGAGGGGCTGATCCATTATCTTTGGAAGCAGAGAATCTTTAAAGCTTCGAAATTGACCACATCACCACCAACGCGTTTGGTTGTGTAAAATTCCACATAGGGTTTTGCGCTATAAGGATCTCTTAAAATGCGCACGCCTTGACGGTCGACAATTTGGTAGGCTTGCTTGAAATTCCCAAAAACAATAGACGGGCTTTCTTGTCCTGGAACCAAGGGGGGCATGTGATCTGTGATATAGACGGGATATCCCATGAGGGTGGGTAGGACCTCGTGGGAAAGGCTGGGTTGCCAAAGGTAATACAGACTGTTGGGGTCTTTTAATTTTCTGACGGCCGCTTGAGCGGTCCGTGACATGACCCAGACGGCCTCTGACAGATAGGCGGGCTTGAGGGTGTGAAAAAGATCAATCAAGGCGGTTTCCCCATGGGTTTCAGGAAAATCCCCCACTACGCCGGTTGAAAGAGATTGAATTTTACCCCAGGTAAACCCGTCGAAAGAACGCTCGTAATCCAGGAAACCACGGGGTTTGCCATCGCCATTTCCTGAAATGAAGGCAGTATTTTCCACCTCTGCCATTTGTGCTGATATTTTTTCTGCAAGCCATGATTCCACATTTAAAAAGGCATCATCTAAAAGCCGTTGAGTTGTACGGGGGCGGGCATAAAGTTCATGGACTGGGATTCGGATTTTTGTGAGTTCAGGTGTGTTTGTCTCGTCACGGGAATCTTTTTCCTGAACCCATCCCACCGCTGTCTCTCCTTTGTCGATGAGCATTTCGAGGGCATCATGGGAGATGGTGGTCACGCGGGCAATTTTTCGAAGAAAGGATTCCTCTTTCAAAAGGGTTTGTATGTGTTCTGAAACCCCTTGAGGGACCAGGAATCCTCCTTCTGTGCCTTCAGAGGCATTCATGCTTTTTGTGAGAAGCGGTTGGGGATCAGCACCTTTCCTGATGTAGTGAAAGAAAGCCTCTTTTTGTTCATCCCTTTGGTGGGAAAAGGTGTCTGACGTATCTAAAGAGGGCCTAAGGGATGCAGTTTGCATTTTTTGAATAAGGGCGTGCTGGTTGTCGAGGGCTTGTTCCAAGTGCATCATTTTTTCTTGGGAAAGGCTGTCTTGGATTTTTTGGGAATCCATTTGTTGGCGTAGCTCGGCAAAATTGCTGCCCAAAACATCGAGACGTTCTTGGTGAAGCTGAAGAGTGTTCATGGAGGGCTCCTGCTAGAAAATGGGGCTAGAAAAAAGTCCAAAAGAACAAAAACACAAGAAATCCAAAGAAATTTGTGAAAAATTTTACGAAGGGTCACAAGAGGGCTACAGAGAATTTTTCTTTTTTATAACGATGGGGATTATAACAAAGAAAGATAAAATTTAAGTTTTTTTTTAAAAAAAGAACCCTCAAAAAAGAACAAAAAAAGTAATAAAGTTCAGCTTGTTTCTTTTAAGGAAGAAGAAAGGGTTTCGATCAAACCCACAAGATCTGAAACCGTATCGGGTCGATTGAGGGACTGAATTTGACAGGCCATTTTTTTCAAAGGGGCGGGATCAGAAAGCATTTTTTTTAAAAGGGATGCCACCGCCTCAGGGGTAAAATTTTTCTCCGACAGCATTTGTCCACCCCCGCCTTCTACAATGCATCGGGCATTTTTTGTTTGGTGATTTTGTGTTGCGTAAGGATAGGGGACAAAAAGAGCCGGTCGACCCACATGGGACAGTTCTCCAATGGTGGACGCACCTGCCCGTGTGATGATCCAATGGGCGTTCGCCATGGCGTCACCTATTTCCTCAATAAAGGGAGTTACCGCAAAGGAAACTCCTGTTGAGCGGTATCTTTTTTCTGTTTCCTCTAATAATTGGGGTCTGCACTGTTGCAGAAGGTGGAGCCGTTTTCGATGAATTGGATCTAAAAGAGCAATGGCTTCGGGAATGACATGGCTGAAAATTTGAGCCCCCTGACTTCCGCCCAAAATCAAAAGCCGAAAAGGCTCTGAAGAAGCGGGCGGGAGATAGGGGATTGAGAGAACAGAGTCTCTGACGGGAAAACCCACCCAACAGGTTTTTTGCGAGATCTTTAATCTTAAGGTTTTTTGGAAGCCTGTGGCGATTTTTTGAGTAAAGGGTACAAGCCACCGGTTCGCACGGCCTAAAACAGCATCTGCTTGATAGATTCCTGAAGGAATGCGCAACACAAATCCCGCCAAAAGGGGTATAAAAGAAACAGAACCACCAAACCCCCAAAGAATTCCTGGAGAAAAGCGCCTCAGAATCAGAAAGGAATCTCGCAAGGAGGCCATCAAAGCCATCAGGGTCCGCCAAAGCTGGCGGAAAGTTTTGGTCCCCTGGCTTGAAGATAGCACAAACATTGAATCAAAAAGCCCGTTCGGGACATAAGATGTGCCTCTTTGATCAGTGATTAAGCTCACCTTCCAGTCTAATTTTTTTAAGCGCTGGGCTAAAGCAATTGCAGGAAAGAGATGGCCTCCCGTTCCGCCCGCACACAAAAGAATCCTTTTAGAAGAAGATCGTTGAAACATTTCTCTTTCTGAGAGTTGTAATCAAAAAGGTTTCCTTCCCTATAAAGGAAAACCCTTAAAGACACAATGGCACCCTCTCAAAAGCCTTAATGGCCAGAATCAAAATATTTTTGATTTAATTTTTGCATTTTTGACATAACTCAAAGGGCTTTCTTTAGAAAAATTAAAGAGCGCAAGAAGAAAAAAATTCCTGAAGGTAAGGTGTTCTTTATCTAACTCTGCTCTTGAAGTTGTCAAAAAATTATGGAAAATCAGATGGTAGAGTCAAATAAGAAGCGCATTTTGTAATAAAAAGGTATGGTTCTTTAGGCGAAAAAAGTATGAGCTAAAGACCATTAAGACGAGGAGTTCTTCAATGTTGGGTGATGTTCTTGTTGTAGATGACGAGGCTGATATTCGGACTCTTGTTTCAGGGGTGCTTCAGGATGAAGGATATCAAACGCGTGGGGCTGCCTCTGTGGAGGAGGCTTTAAAAGAAGTGGCTTTGCGGATCCCCCATCTGGTTCTTTTGGATGTGTGGCTAGGAACTGTTGATGGTTTAGTGCTTTTAGAAAAACTTCGCAAAACGTACCCTGACCTTTTGGTGATTATGATGAGTGGTCATGGGACTTTTGAAATGGCGGTTTCAGCGATTAAGCGAGGGGCTTCGGATTTTATTGAAAAACCTTTCCAAGTAGACAGGCTGCTTTTGTCTATTGCCCGTACCCTTGAAAATCAAGCATTACGCCAAGAAAATGTTCACTTAAAGCAAAAATTTTTTGATGAAGAAATTTTGTGGGGACAAGCCCCTATCATGCAGCACCTGAAAGTGAATATTGACAAAATCGCTGTGACCAATAGCCGTGTTTTAATCACGGGAGAATCAGGTGTTGGAAAAGAGGTGATCGCACGAGAAATTCAAAAGCGTTCTAAGAAATCAAAAGGTCCCTTTGTTGTGGTGCCTTGTGCTAATTTGAATCCTCTTACCTTTGAAGAAGAACTTTTCGGGCGCAACGATCCTGAGGGAAACAAAAAAGTAGGTCTTTTAGAAAAAGCCCATGGGGGCGTTTTGTTTTTAGATTCCGTCAGTGATATGCCTCTTTTGACCCAGGGGAAAATCTTACGCGTTCTTCAGGAAAACACCTTTGAGCGATTAGGTGATCACGCTTCGGTCCCTGTGGATGTTCGTGTTTTGGCCTCTACAACCCTTCCTCTTTCTGAAGCAATTCGATTGGGACATTTTCGAGAAGATTTATATTATCGTCTCAATGTGGTGCCTCTAGAGGTTCCGCCTCTGAGGCGTCGTCGAGAGGATATCGCTCCTCTTTTAGAGCATTTTCTCAATAAGATGTGTGTTTCTTTAGGGATAGGGGAAAAAAAATGGGGAGAGGAGGCCTTAGCGGTTTTGCAAGCGTATAATTGGCCTGGAAATATTCGCGAGCTTCGAAACGTGACGGAGAGAGCATTAATTCTTTTCAATGATGACAAAAAGCTTTTGGGTGTTGAAAGTCTGACCCCAGAGGTGCAGGGTGTTTTGCCAAAAAGGATTCATGATCAAGAAAAGAGCTCGGACATTCTATCCCTTTCCATCAAGCAGGCCAGGGAATTTTTTGAGAAAGAGTATCTGTTGGCCCAGGTGGCTCGGTTTGGGGGAAATATTTCTCGTACCGCAGAGTTTATAGGAATGGAGCGTTCAGCTCTTCATCGGAAACTGCGGTTATTGCAGGTGGATCCTATCCATAGAAAGGTAGGATAGGGCGGTGGAGAGCATCCGGCAAAATAAAAGTTTTTTGCCCCTCTCCACACAAGCCCAGAAGGAGAAAGCGAGTCACTGGTTTCAATCTCTCCAAATGCATATTTGTGAAGGTCTGGAAGCTTTAGAGAAAGAATTTGATCCAAAGCAATCGGGTGGCACTTTTCAAAAAGCTCGATGGAATCGTGAGGGAGGCGGGGGAGGCCTCATGGCGATTTTAGAGGGGTCTCTTTTTGAAAAGGCAGGGGTGAATGTTTCAACCGTCTGGGGTGAGTTTTCTCCGGAATTTAAGGCTCAGATTCCTGGCACTGAGACGTCCCCTGCCTTTTGGGCATCAGGAGTTTCTTTGGTAATCCACCCTCGCTCTCCTTATGTGCCGATTGTTCATATGAACACGCGTCACATTGTAACAGAAAAGGCTTGGTTCGGTGGTGGGATTGATCTGACCCCCCCTCTTCCTCAGGAGACGGATACCCAGTTTTTTCATGGAGAACTTCGAAGGGTTTGTGATACTTTTGACCCCACTTTTTATCCCCGTTTTAAAGAGTGGGCAGATACCTATTTTTATATTTCTCATCGACAAGAACCGCGGGGGGTTGGGGGAATTTTTTATGATTATTTGGGAGAAAAAAGCTGGGACGCGTCGATGGCTTTTACCCGTGCGATCGGGCAATCCTTTTTGCCGATTTACAGTGAAATTGTGAGACGCCATTGGCACAACCCCTGGGGCGACCAGGAGGCCGCAGCCCAACTGAAAAAGCGTGCTCGTTATGTGGAGTTTAACTTAATTTATGACCGAGGCACTCTCTTTGGATTAAAAACTGGTGGCAATCCAGAGGCGATTCTTATGTCCCTTCCCCCTCAGGCGGGATGGCCAGCTTCTTTTTAGAAATGAGCTTTTTGACGTATTTCAAGCAATCTTCCTTAGAGGCAGGCAGTGAATCTTCTTCCCACCATCCTTTTGTTTCAGCCAGCAGCTCGCCCAACACCTTACTGGGGGAAATACCTAAGGCCATCACATCCTCTCCCTTGAGCGGGAAAGGATTTTCTTTTCTTTCGGCAAGAATTTTTTCTTGATCCCTTAACTGTTGGGCTGCCTCCAGGGGGGTGATTTCGTGTCTTGTGATGGCGTGGGAAAGACTTAAAAAATCCTTTTTTTTCTTATCAACAAACCCTCTCCAGATCCGTTGTTGTTGGCGCGTCAAAGATATCTTGGAGGGTAAGAAAAAAACTTTTTTTTCTTCTGTTGCGCAAACAAGTCCATTCAATCGGCATAGCGCGTGTTCTTTCCGATTGAGGAAGAGGGGAGGGAGCTGTTCCTCCAGAAGACTCATGCTCTTTAAATCCTCGGACCAACCCTTCTTGAGGGGGGCCTCTAACAGAATTTCTAAAAGGTCATGGGTGCCCATCGCTTCAAGGGCTTGCCAGGGATGAGGGGCTTCTAAAAGCCTTAAAAACTCATGGGTTACCCGCTCACGAGAGAGGGTTTTGAGACCTTGCCTCAAGTCTTGGCAGGCTTGAAGCCCTGCTTTATCTAGGGATCCTTTAGCGTAAAAGGCAGAAAAACGAAAAAAACGTAGGATCCGTAAAAAATCCTCCTGAAGACGCTCTTGGGGAATGCCAATGAAACGCACGTTCCTCTCTTTAAGATCTTGAAGGCCTTTGTGAAAATCGTAAAGACGGCCCTTTGAGTCCAGGTAGAGCGCGTTGATGGTAAAATCCCGTCTTTGGGAATCCTTTTCCCAATGGGTGGTAAAAGAAACTTCTGCATGTCGGCCATCGGTACGCAGATCTTGGCGCAAGGTGGTGATTTCGTAGAGAGTTCCTTCCAAAAGAGCCGTTACCGTTCCAAAGGCAATCCCTGTGGGGAAGACCTTGATCCCTTCTTTTTCGAGAATGTTTTGGGTTTCTAAGGGGGTGTGGGTGGTGGCCACATCAAAGTCTTGGATAGGACGTCCTAAGAGACTGTCCCGGACGGCGCTTCCCACAAAACGAGCCTCCCCTCCCTTTTGAGAGAGATAGCTGAAAATTTTCTGATGAGGGGACGTCATGATCCACTTAAAACAAGCCTTCATGGGCGGATTACGAGTGTTTTAAAGAGAGTTCCCATTTGTAAAGGATGGACAAGACGCATATAAGCAGCTTCTAGACGTGCCCTTTCTGTAAGAGAGGCTCCCCGCCTCAAAGCGTCAAGTCGTAAGTCAAGACCATTGTTTTTTAAAAAAGCTCCTTGGGTCAAAGGTCCCTCACAGGAAAAATCTTTTGCAAGTGTTGCAAGACGTCCAAAATCTACATGAGATGATAAATCCGTAAGGCCAACGTAGTTTAAAAGGGGAGAGGGGGTCCTTTGATAAAGACCCTGTAGCGTGTCGCCAGAAGAGGGGCCTTCATACCCGTAATCGGTGATCCACAAAAGCCCCCCTCTTTTTTTGAGAAGGTCTAAAAGTTTTAAAAACAAAGCCTCTCGTTGGGGGCTTTTTTCTTGAATCTTCAGGTCTTCTCCATCAGGGATAAGACACAGGCGATCCTCTTTGAGGGAGACTTTGCGTTCGATCCAGGGGCCTTCTGGTGTTTTTGGATCTTGAACCCATTGTTGAATGGGCAAAACATCAAAAAATTCATTGGCTAAAAGGATAAGGGGTCCTGAATTATCTGGGAGTGCTTCAAGAGTATCGATCCACTGTACAAGAACGGGATAGGAGGAGAGGTGATCCTTTTGGGTCGCCTTTAGAAAGGGGTTAATTTCTAAAAGGGTGACATGGGCCGCTTCCAGGAAAGCCGGGCGTAATTGGCCAACCCGAAGTACGTCCCCCATTAAGGTGCCTTTGCCGGGACCAAGTTCAATCAAGGAAACGCAGGAGGGGCGCCCCAATGTTGTGTCCCATTCATTCAGGACAAAGGCCCCTAAAACGTCTCCAAAAAGGCCGCTAACCTCAGGAGCGGTGATAAAATCACCCCGATCTCCTAAAACCTTTTGCGTACGGTAATAGCCATACTGGGGATGGAAGAGGGCCTCTTGTTGGAAAGTCTCAAGAGACAAAGGCCCCTCTTCAGCAATGCGT
>CAZGKG010000055.1:0-7475 GCA_964525615.1 uncultured Rickettsiales bacterium
AAAAGAGAGAAGGCTTTCTACTTCTTGCGCAATGGAATGGTTTAATAAAGCGGATGGATTCCATTGAAAAGTACCCAGTTCTACATTAAGAAGTTTAATTTCTCTTATATTATCCGGATTCGCAAAAAAATCTGATGCGTGGGATTGGGTGAAACTCTCTATAGGGAAAGATTGAATCCTTTCCCAGCTTTGCAATCTTCTTTCACGGTCTGTCAGGATGGGCTCATAGGGGGATGCAGACGGGGCCTGAAGAGGATTTGTTCGAGCAACCGCAAAGGCCTCTCTAACCTGATCGTCCGTGAAGCTATGATCCTCAAGTGAAAAAGGAATGTTGAGAAGAAGATGCACAAACCGAGGAATACCCAAGTCACCTTGAGAGATTTGACTCTCAAAAACCATTAGAATATTTCTTTTGACAGCATTTTTTATCTCTTCATTAGGTAGGGCCTCAACAAAATTAATGAGCTCATTCATAAATTTTAAATAAGGGACTTGAGTAGAAAGACGCAGTCCTGCACTGGGGTAATATTGGTCTTGCCCTCCCTCGACACGAGCTCCGGAAGAGAGGGAGATAAAATCAAACCCATCGAGAGTTTCAGAAGGAATGCGACTGGGTTCTTGTGTTCTGTCGTTGCTCTGTTTTTGAAGAAAATTCTCTGTAAGATTCTCCCGTGCGCGAGTCATCTGAGGTGTCTCTCGCTCGTCAAACCAAGAGAGGAGAATTCGTAGAACATGATCCTTACTCCGATTGCTCTGGGACCACGTTCTAGAATGAGAGCGATTAAAACCCTCTTCTCCAATAAAAAAGCCAAAAATATGGGGGAACATTTGTTTGGTCAGGGGATCAAGGGGATGTCTATTTTGAGCGCTTTTTACCCCGGTCTCAAAAGATTGTAATGTTTGAAACATTTTTTTTCCATAAGAAAAGCCGTAGGTGCTTGTCAAAAAAGTTTCGGAATATTCTTTTAGAAAAAGCTTTAAGGCACTTTTAAAAAAACAGTTTTTAAAAGTATTGGATCCAGGGTCGAAACCCAAGGATTCAGCTGCTAATTTTGCATCGGATTCCATGCGACGAAACTTACTCTCGACTTCTTGAGGAGCAAATTGACAAAGACTTGGAGGCAATTTCAAAAGATTAGGATTATCGATGATTTGAATCATGAGTGAGGTTATAAAATCGAGAAAAGCTCCTTTTGGGGAAAAATTGCCAGAATATTGCGGAGAAGAAAGGCTCTCCGAAAGTCTTTCTTTGATAAAAGAATTTTCAGCCTGAAAACCATTTTTAGAGAGGAGACGACACATCTTTTCATAATTTTTCCTTCTTAACCCATCATTCTGGGTCGGATTTGATTGTACAACGGCCACAGCTTCAGCAGCATTTTGTGCACGCATGCGCTCTGGAAGATCGCGACTTATAGCTAAAGCTAATGATAGCTCTTCTCCTTCAGAGAGCGAACCCAGTTCAGCTCCACCACCAGCTCCAAGGGGGTAAGGCGAAAAACCAGCAGCTTCAGCAGCAGCATTTTGTGCACGCATGCGCTCTAGAAGATCGCGCCGACTTATAGCTAAAGTTAATGATAGCTCTTCTCCTTCAGAGAGCGCACCCAGTTCAGCTCCACCACCAGCTCCAAGGGGGTAAGGCGAAGAAGCAGCAGCTTCAGCAGCAGCATTTTGTGCACGCATGCGCTCTGCCATCAGGCTCGAAAGAGTCGAGGAAGCGTGAAGAAGAAAGGCGCCATAAAGTGCCGAATCTGTGCCGTCTTGTTGCACAGACTGATCCACCAAAGCTCTCATTCCTCGCTCTCCCACAATCTCTGCCAATAAGACAGAGACGGGCAAAATCTGCTGTGTCGCATTCAATAAAGGGCCTTGAGGAATCGCGTTGAAACGTCGATTGAATAAATCAATAAAGCTGATCCCAGCGCCATGAGATCCCGCAGGAATAACTCCGGCATCTGTTGCTGCCGCTAAGAAAGATCTTTTGGCCTCTTCATAAGACGGCAAACGTGATTGTGGATATTGTTCTCGAAAAGCCCGACATAGGGTGGTCGCCATTTGAGGAACTTGCCTGTCATGTGCATGAGGATCTGTTCTTAAATCATTAAGAGCGTAGAGAATTTGGTCGATCTGACGCATGTCAACAGCTGGCGTAGACGCCCTTTGGGGATGTTGTCCTGGCTCCTGTTCACTGGCAGTCCTTGTCGCAAAAACTGGTTGAGGTTGGGGTCTTTCACCTCCAACAGCTTGCACAAAAGATGGGAAAGTAAAGCTTATTCCTCCTATAAAAAGGGAAGGCAAAAATATTTTTTTCACACAATTTCTCAAAAAAATTAACAAAAAACAATTGGTTAAAAAATAATTCCCAAATGACACAAAAGTCAATAAAAAACAGAAAAATTTTTCAAAAGGCAAAAAAAGAAAAAAGTTAAAAACGAATCGTTTGATTAAATCCATTAAAAAAATGGTGATGTCTTGCGTAAGCATGCGGACTAAAATGGCAAAGCTGAGAAAATTCTTCTATTGGAGAAAGGTGCGTGTTTAGTAGTAAGGTCACAAAAAAAGCCTCAATTGGATCGCACCTCTTGAGGCTTTTAACCCATTTAAAAAATTAATTGGTTGTGAACATTAATCTTGAAGGGGTCTTGGTTTTGATGACGTCGTCTTTTAATAAGTGATGTTGAAATTATCGTCGGTTACACCCCAATTACGGAAATCGTACTTTCCTAGTCTGTCAGGCCGAATATTCGCATTATAATTATGAATCAATGGTTCATCCGTATATTGACCTATTGGAATCGCATTATAATCATGAATCAATGGTTCATCCGACATCGCCGTATTTGTCAAATTTGTTGCAGTATCTTGATTGTTTACAAGATTGTGAAACAGGTCCATATGATCTATATGACTACTTATGAAATCCTCCAACGAAGTCGACATATTTGCACCCCTCTCCGTTAAATTTTTATCTATGAAATCCTCCAACGAAGTCGACATATTTGCACCCCTCTCCGTCAAATTTTTTACCAAGGTTTCTGTTGAATTTCCTAAAGAAATGGGGTCCAACTCAAAAGAAAAATATGGAAAAAGGAAGTAAGAGGCTGCACCTAATCCTAATCCTGCTACTACCATCACAGGTATGAGTGCTTTTTTGTATCGTTGCCAAAAACTTTTTTTTAAAAAGTAATATGATTCTTCTGAGTTTTCTCCTTCTAAATCTTCAATTTTACCTGATTCTAGCAATTCCAAAACCTCTTGAGAAGAAGCTCCCATTTCTTTTTGAGACTTTTGACTGAAATCATTTGCTTCTCCTATTTCCTTGTCTTTTTTAGGCATTGTAAATCCTGCATTCACCCCTAAAAAAGCTGTCATACAAAAGGAAAGAAGTAATTTTTTGTACATAGGTAACATCCTTTTTTATCTTACAAAGATACTTTTATATTAAAAAAATAATAAAAAGTATAAAAAGTATAAAAAAATAAAAAAATGTATCTTTTTGTTAGTAAAAAAAGAAAACAGAATAAATAAAGATGAAACTTTTAAAAGACGAGGTGTTTAGTCTTGTTGCTTCATGGTTTACATGATTTTGATTTTGGAGAAGGCTGATTTTTTTAACAAAGCAACTGTCAAAACTTACAATTTATGACACGATTGAACAGTTGAAGGATCACTTACATTACTTGATCACCATTTGTAACGGATGCAAAAAAGATCAAAAATCTTAAATTCCCTGCACCAATCGAAAAAACAATGGACGCGTACAAAAAATGACCCATCTTTTCTATGTACACCCTACCCATGACTCAAGGGGATTAAACACCTGAGGGCCTTCCTCGACATGTGATGAAATTATATAGAATTAAAAAATAGCTTTTTCTGTCTAAAGTAGAAATTCTTCAAAATCTGGTGGATTTTAAGCCTATTGATAGTGGTAACGCTGAAGCGTTACCTGACAAAATCAACAAACGCCACAACAACCAAATTATTTTTAATGAAATTTAAGAGGGAGGAATCTCACTTGTTTTTAGATCTAAAACACTCTAGACGATGGGGCAGTGTGCATTGATAATGGTTCCTTGGTGATAGAGGATCTTCCAATCACCATTTACCCTTCGCCAAAGTGTTGATCTTCTTGTGACTCGTGTTTTGTCTTGGATAAGAACATATGTCAGCAAATAATTATCCGGTGCGATTTTGGTGATCGAAAAGTCTTTTGCTTCCCAAATGTCTTGATAATCCGTGTCGTTATAACGCTCCAGCAAGGTGTCTATGACATCTTGTTTTGTATAGACATTACCTGATGCACCAACTTCCCAAAATTCATCACACATTTGCTTGCAAATATCTTGGGCTGTGTTACCAAATTTTTCAGGGTGGTGAAAGATTGGCTCTCTTGATTTAAGTTCTTTTAATACTCCATCATCATCTTTTTTATTGATTTCTTGAGCATCAATAAGCCTTAACCATGCTTGCCAATCTCTTTGCCCCAAATTTGTCTCAAAAGACAATAAATCCGATACTGTCTTTTTAGAAATTTCAGAGCTAGGCATCATAACATCAGATGCATCTTGGATCATACATTGCGTTTTGCATGCTTGCTGCAAGTGATATGTATAAAATAATGCTTCCTGTATTGTGCGACCACATGTAATCGATCCATGATTGCGCATTAACATCACAAAATAATTTTTCAAATCATCGGTAATTTTTTGTCCTTGATGGGCATTCAATGCTAAAGAATCATAATTATGATAGGCAATTCTATCATAAAAATGCAATGCCCATTGACTAACGGGCATCATTCCATTCTTGTGAGCTGATACCGCAACTATTTCTGGAGTATGAATATGAAATATTGCATTAATATCGGATCTTTCCTTGTATATCTCACCATGAATAATATAACCAGTCTTGTTATATTGATATTCGAATCCCGTTAATACTTCTCCATCTAGAGTTACTTCTAATAGATTTTCAGGGGTTACTTCTGAAAAAAGGAAGCCAAAAGGATATATATAAAATCCTCTTTCTGATCTTGCTGAAAGATGTGTATAAGTATGATCATCTAACTTTAGATAACTCAATATCTGATAAGCATATGCTAAATCTTGTTTAATCATTTGGAGTGGTTCATTCCTTGAAGTTAACTCTTTTAACATCCACACCTCTCCCGTATCTTTTTGTTCAACTACCTTATGTAAACCTACTTTTTCATAGCATTTAACTGCTGCAATATTGTTTACATCAGGATCAGCGAAAATATGCTGGTACTGATTGCCGTGTAATTTAAGGAATTCTAAAATCGCTTTTGAGCCTAACCCTTGTTGCAAGGCCGATTCTTCGCCAATAAAAATATCAAAAGCCCCCAGGTTTGCTGGAAGACCTGAAAATGGCTTGGACTTTGGAAAATCATACGCTTTATAAATCTGGATGTACCCAACAGGATTGTGGTCGCTATAGATAATGAAAGCTTGAATAGGTTTCTGTGCTCCACCTTCAAGCTTATAGCCTTTGACATATGAGCTATATTTCTCATGAACCAAATCCAGCGTATACGTCACATCCTGATCCCACCACGCTTTAACGTGAGGTGCCTCCAGCCACTTTAGTAGTAGAGGAAAATGTGCTTCAGCTAAGGGAGTAAAAGTGATTTTCATAGCATATGAGTCTCTTTAATGTGCCTTAGCCTTTTAAGATTTTTTAGGAAATCCGCCATGTCGTTTTCTATTGGTGAAAAATATTCTTTCTCATTTGTCTTTATAATTTTTGCTGCTTTTTTGACAAGCTTTTTACAAACGATTGATAAGCTGGGATATTTTTGGCGCTCATCGCCCTCTATTTACGTACGGAAAACAAGTCCATGTTTTTGTAGTGTTCGAAGGATTTGTGAGGTCATTTTTACATCAGAATTGGTGACGCTGATTCTCCAGACGTCCTCTTTTTATTTCTTTCGCTCAGGTGCATTTCTCCCTTAAAAAGAGTAATTTTTTAATATGCATCAAATTTCAGACAAGCTCTTGCGAAAAAAAGGAATTAAAGAAGCGGGCCTTATGGTAGGCGAAGTCCTGAATCATTTTGATACATCTCTTTATGGTTTTATGGCGCCTCTTTTAGCGCCTATTTTTTTCCCAGGCCACGATCCTTTGGTAGGACTTATTTTAGTCTACAGCGTCTTTGCAACAGGAATTTTAGGACGTCCTTTAGGGGCCTATCTCTTTGGAATGCTTGCGTCCTTTCAATCGCCTCAAAAAGCCCTCAAGATTTCTCTTTTGGGGGTTTCTCTTTCAATGATTTTTTTTGGAAGCCTTCCCCCTTACGACCGTTTAGGTTTTTATTCCCCGCTTCTTCTTGTGATGGCGCGCTTTTTGTTAGATTTTTTTGTCAGCGGCGAAAGAACGGTTGCGGGATTATATTTACTTGAGAACAAAGATACCACCGCCGCTTTTCGTTTGGCGGCTTTTTATGAATCGGCAGGCATGTTAGGAATTTTAGCGGCCTCTTTAGCCGCTTTTATCTTCAGCACGTGCTCATTCCCCGTTTCTTTCTGGCGTTTTCCCTTCTGGTTAGGCTCCGCCATCGGCTTGATAGGATTTCTCTTTCGTTATGAAACGGCCCTTAAAAATCCTGATGCTCCTCCAATCCCTTTTATTTATGGTTGGAAGCAGCTTCACCAAAAACTTTGGATGATGCGTTTGGATGTGTTGCGCATCGCCCTCATCAGTGCCTTTTCCTATCTGACGTATGCCATTCCTTACATGTTTTTGAATGCTTATATCCCCCAGGTGAGTGGGGTTTCTTTTGAGAGCATGATGAAATTCAATACGCTTTTTTTAGGAATAAATCTTGTGCTTCCCCCTCTTTTGGCTCCTGTTTTAAAAAACTTTTCTCCTCACAAAATGATGGGAGTTGCAACAATGATGATTTTCTTGACCGCGCCGCTGTTTTTTTGTTTTTTAAAGGATGCTTCCTTTGGGTTTGTCACAACCTTTCGTTTGTGGATAATCCTTTGGGGTGTGATTTTTACTGTGCCCATCACCCTTTTGAAAAAACGTTTGTTCCCTGGAGATACCTGTTATCTTTTTAGCGGCATCGGGACCCAATTAGGCAGTGGGCTTTTGGGACGCAATACCACATCAATTCTTTTAACCTGTATTTATTTGGTGGGTCATTCATGGGGAGCGTCTATTTATATTCTGTTTTTAGCCCCTTTGACCCTTTTGGCCTTAAGAAATTCTGTCCCGCCAACGACAGGTCTTGATTCTAAAACAACAAACCTTTACCTTCATGAAAAGTGAGTGGCCCGCTTGGTGAAATGGTAGACACAACAGACTTAAAATCTGTCGACCTTCGGTCATGCCAGTTCGAGTCTGGCAGCGGGCACCAACACTTTCAGGAACTTTTCTCAGGAAGAGGAAATGTTCCAGGTAGCAAATAGGTAGCATTCGTGCAAATTTCATCTTTCATGGCGGGGATGA
>CAZGKG010000056.1:0-976 GCA_964525615.1 uncultured Rickettsiales bacterium
TGAAATTTACAAACCTTATGTATGGGAAACCAAGTTTAATATTTTTTGTTAAGTTTTGACTGTCGTTTTTGCTCGTCGATTGAAAGAAAAAGGTCAGGATATCAAAATGAAAGATCCAGGGTGGGGTGCAGATTTTATTTAAAAAATCTTATCTGGACGTCTTTAATGAGGCAGCCTTGGGCCAGAAACTTTTTAAAAGGGGACGCTTTTTGAAGGTAAAAAAACGAAAAAATTTTAGATTTTTAAAAGGAAACTTCAGGTGAGAAAAACAAAATCTTTTCTCTTGATCGGCAGATAGTGGGATCGAGGCGATGGAGGTGTAAGGGGTGGCTTTGTCCATTGTTGAGAGAAAATTGAGAGAGTCGTAAAAATTTTCCTGAAAATTTTCCTGTTCTACCGTTGGGAGAAATTTTGTGACGATATCATTTTCTTGGCCCATCGGCACATAAAGATCTTCTGATTGTTGGTCCTCTAAGAATGCAGGACGGCGCCTTCCTGTCATGGTCATGTAAGAATTTTCTAAGGGGGATAGCGGGAAGGCTTCATCATGCCTGACCAAAAAGTACTCCTTTGACACATCACAGACTTCAGAGCAGGCATTTATTTCTATGTAAATCGTCGTTCTATAAAGAGGGGTACTTAAAAAAATAAAGTTTTTATGTGCTTTACTTTTTGATGAAGACATCGAAGAGAAAAGGGAAGAGACATCATAGGAATCATGGTGTCTTGTCTCTTTTTCGTCTCTATCTGCCTTTCCTTTAACTAATAAAATAAAAAAACATAAGAAGGGAATCAAAAATGTTATTTCTTTTTTTAAATAAATTTTTTTATTTTTCATTGGGTCAGTTTTTTTGTTTTTTTAGATGAAAATTTTAATTTAAATTTTATTTTTGAGACACTTAAAACAGTCGTATCCTTATAAAATAGAAATTTTTTTTTTTTTTAACGGAAGTGAGGCTCATCATAACCTAGTAAT
>CAZGKG010000056.1:986-7308 GCA_964525615.1 uncultured Rickettsiales bacterium
GTCTCTTAAAATACGAATGGCTTCTAATCCAATTTCCATGTGTTGATTCACGCGCTCTTTATAAAATTGGCTGGCCATCCCCCGAAGTTTCAGTTCTCCATGAAGAGGTTTGTCCGATACACACAAAAGCGTTCCATAGGGAACACGAAATCGAAATCCATTTGTAGCCAAGGTGGCGGATTCTAAATCTAAGGCAATCGCACGGCTTTGATTATAAAGTTTAAACAGATGGTTTGATCGTAGTTCCCAATTGCGGTTATCAGAACTGACCACAGTACCCGTACGCATACGGGTTTTAAGGTCTGGTCCTGAAAGACCTGTGACTTGCACAACGGCCTCTTGAAGGGCCACTTGAACCTCAGCAATAGGAGGTGTTGGGATCCATGGCGGGACATCTTCATCTAAAACACGGTCATCTCTTACGTAACCATGGGCCAGAACATAGTCTCCTAAACGTTGGCTGCGCCTGAATCCAGCACAGTGACCTAACATGATCCAACAATGGGGACGTAACACCGCCAAATGATCAGTAATTGTTTTAGCATTTGTTGGGCCAACACCAATATTAATAAAGGTGATCCCGTTCCCATCCTTGCGTTTTAAATGATAGGCAGGCATTTGAGGAAGATGAGAAGGGCGCGATGCGAGAGGTTCATTATTCTCTTTAAAGTTGGGGTTGAAGGTTTCCACATCTCCAGGTTCCACCAGAGAGGTATAGGAATCGCTTGTCTTAAGTTCATTTAAGCTAAAATCAATAAAATGATCAATGTATCGCTGGTAATTCGTTAATAAAATGAATTTTTGAAAATGCTCTACCGCTGTTCCGCAATAATGATGTAATCGGTGAAGGGAATAATCCACTCGCTCAGCTGTAAAAAGAGCCAGAGGTTTAGGCTCTCCGGGGCCTGGATTAAAAGTACCATTTGCAATGCTGTCATCGACTTTTGATAGATCAGGAAAAGCAAAATCCACCTTAAGCTGCCAAAGCTCATCCTCTCGTAAATGGGTGAGGGGAGCCTCGCCAATAAAAGGAAGGGGGATAGGCCAAGTGCTTTTTCCTACAAAAATCGGACACCGATGATGTTTGATGAGAAGACTCATCTGTTCTTTATAATAACTCTCAAAAAGATGCGGACAGGTAACAGTTGTTCCATATAATCCTGGTTCCAAAACCGCTCCATAGGCAATACGAGCATCAATGTTCAAGTATGCAGGAGGGACATGGAAGGCAAGATAAGGATAGGTGGCATCCTCAAGGGTTTTGAAACCTTCATCATTTTCAGTAATGTTTTCAAAGGCATCACGAATCATCTTGTTGCTTTGAGAGTAAATGCGTTCAATTTCCGAGAAAGCTTCGTCTGCTGAATGACAAATACGAAGCCCTCCTCTTACATAAGAACTTAAAGCCTCAAATCCTTTAACGTCCGCCAAGACTTGCATGAACCATCCTATCCTCCTCAGCAATCTTTTGGTGTTATAAAGAGATTACTAGGAAAAAGAAAGAGATACCTCTTTAATTCAAAGAAAATTTGTGGTTTTTTGATTTTTAAGTTTTGAAATATCAAGATAAAGTTAACCCCCTGGCTTTTTAAGTTTTTGGCAGAAATTTTTTTTTTTCTTTTTGTGCAAAATTTTTGTTGATTTTTATCTTTTTTCAACTAAAAAATACACTCACAGGGAAAATTTTTCATGGAGGCGTGACTTTTAAGAATGGGTTTTTTGTCTTTTTTTGTGACTCTTAATCTTTGTTTATTCAAGGGGATACAATTTTCAATGGACAAAAGTTAAATTTCGGCAAAAACTACACCGTATTCATTTTTATTCGAATAATAAAAAAATAACGAATTTTTCAAGGAGTATTTTTGGTATGGCTGGTAAGTACGCAAGAGGATTGGCAGTAAGGGGATATGGGGCGTCTTTTTCGGGGGGGGATCCTAATTTTTCTCAATTTCAGTCGACGATTGAATCTTACTCTGATGTTAATAGGGTCAAACAAAGTAGTTTAAAAATTCTTCGGCGTAACCGGGGGCTTACACTTGAGGCTCTTTCGGAGTTGACTGGAATTTCACCTTCTTATCTCTCAAGGCTTGAGGCGGGGGCAAGAAGACTTAATACAGATCTTCTGGAGCGTCTGTCGGCAGTTTTAGGATGCCAACCGGCGGATTTACTGAATACATCGCCTCAATCTCCTGTGGGTGGTTTTCTCGGTTCAGGTCGTTCCCGTATTATGGGACTTACGGCCACGGCACCAATTGAGTTTTCTGGGAATTCTCAGGGGCATGATGCTCAGACAGAGCAAGTTTCTCAAAAGGATCTTCCTGTTTATACGATTTCAACCTCTTTAGGGATTCTTCCTGGTGGAACGAATGAGCCTTCTATGGTAGATTTCTCCACGCCAGCGGATTGGGCGTTACGTCCCCCGCAACTAATAGGAATTTCGAAAGCTTTCGCCCTTTGTGTAGGGGATGAGGGCTATGCACCCAAATATATGTCGGGTGATATTCTTTTTGTTCATCCGTCCCGTCCTCTTTTACCCCGTTCGTCAGTTCTTGTTCTGACAAAAGATGAAAAAGCTTTGGTGCGGCGTTTTCATGGGTGGGCTCAAAACACTATTTTAGTTTCTCCTTTTGACCATCGGAGGGAAACGGATCAGGGGGTTGAGTCTATTGAAAAAGAGGAATTAAAAGCCGTTTATAAAATCATAGGCACAATGGAAGCGTTTGATACGAAAGAAATTTTGTATTTTTTAAAGAAAAAAGGATCATTTTGGAAGGGTTTTTTATCCTCATGGAATGGTCCTTTTTATTTATTTAAAAAACTTCTAGATAGCAATCTTTCAAAAAAACTCCCAACGCGTATTTTTAAATGGGCATTTCAAGATGGCTATCTTTCCTTTCCAAAAAAAGGCTTCTTTCAATTTTTTAACAAAAAAGAATTTTTCTAACTTACTGAAATTAAGTATTTTTTTTAGTTATTTTTTGGTGTGAGGTCAGGATGGAAAAAAACACGCACAAGAAAGTCACTCTTGTCTTAACAGCAGGTCTTCTTGCGACAAATCGTCTCATCCCCATGGTCCAAGCCGATGGTTTTGAGAAGGTAAGTATTTAATTTATGGGATCGTTCTGATGAGGTTTATGAGGCTTTCCATTTTGGGAAAAATCCCTTAAAATAAACCCATTAAGCGAAGGGAATTTCATGGGTTCTATTCGGGTTCTTACGGGTGTTAAGCCCACGGGAATGCCCCATCTGGGAAATTTCGTGGGGGCTATTCGTCCGGCCCTCTCCTTACTTGAGAAAAAAAATACTTCCGGATTTCTTTTTATTGCTGATTCTCATGCTTTAACGACACTTCCAAAAGCTAAGGATTTGAATCAAAGAATTTATGAAGTGGCTGCCGCTTGGATTGCTATGGGTTTGGAGCCTTCTGATGTTGTATTTTATCGTCAATCCCGTATTCCAGAAATTTTTGAGTTGTTCTGGTTTCTGACCTGCCTTTGTCCTAAGGGGCTGATGAATCGCGCCCACGCTTATAAGGCGATTGTGGCGGAAAATGAAGAAAAAGGATTGCCCGATTGTGAGGCAAATGTTCTGATGGGCGTTTATAATTATCCTATTTTAATGGCCGCCGATATTTTGTTGTTTCAAGGTCATCAGGTGCCTGTAGGCCGAGATCAAGTCCAACATATTGAGATTGCAAGAGATCTTGCTGGAAAATTCAATCAAATCTATGGGGAAACTTTTGTGCTGCCAGAGGCCTTAATTCAAAAGGATGCAGAGCCCTTAATTGGTCTGGACGGGCGGAAAATGAGCAAAAGTTATGGCAATACGATTCCTCTTTTCAGTCCCTCTAAAACCCTTAAAAATTTGTTGATGAAAATTAAAACCGATTCCTCTCGCCCTGAGGATCCGAAAGATCCTGAAACATGCACGCTTTTCAGTCTTTACAGCCATTTCGCGGAATCTGAAGACATCTCCTATATTCGTAGTCGTTATGCAAGCGGCATTGGATGGGGGGAAATGAAAGAAATTCTGTTCGAAATGCTTGATAAAAAATTAGCTCCCGCAAGAATTCGCTATGAAGAATTGATTCAAAACACACCTCTTTTAGATCATTTTTTGGAGGATGGGGAGGAAAAAGCCCGCACTCTGGCCCAAGAAACCATGAGACGGGTCAGGGAATGTACAGGTTTTTCCAATGGGATTTCCGTCTCGTAAAAATTATTTCATCGTTCTCTCTTGAAAAGAACGATTAAGAAAGATCTCTAAAAAGACCTACTTTAGTGTCCTTGCCCTTGCTTTCAAGAAAGACTTTGACTAAGGTAATGACACAAGTTACTTTTGTCCCCTTCGTCTAGAGGCTTAGGACACTGCCCTCTCACGGCGGCGACACGGGTTCGAATCCCGTAGGGGACACCATTTTAAAGATTACCTCCTGTAGCCCCCAGCATTTGGTAAAAAACGTCCTATTGACCTTACGGCTTAGCTAGGATTTTGTTTCCTCGCAATTTGTGATTGCCTTTTTTCATTGCTGCCTGAATAAATTACAAAAATACCTTGAATCCAAGTCACGTAAGGACCCAAAGGGTGTTCTATAAGACCATTGATGTTTGGGTTTACAAAGAAAAACCTCAGTTTTGAAATTTTTGTGCCTATCTGCTGTGTCTTAAAGCCAAAGGGGGCGACCTTCCATTGAAAGGAGTCAGTTCTGAATCAGTAAACTCCTTCTTACCCATATCGGATTTTATTGATGTTTTTGAGTTTTTTTTGGACTTAATGTCAAGTGAGAGAGAATTTTGTATCAGTCTCCAAGCCTTTTTAAAGAGCAAATCCGAGAAAAAAATTGGCTCAAAGGTTTTGCGAAGCCAATTTTAAAGCTTCTTAAGTTTAAAGCTTCTTAAGTCATTGGGAAAAGTTTTTCCATGAATTTTTATTAAAAAAAATAAAAAACAATCTATTGCAATAATTATTTTGACAAAATCAATTAAAAAAATAATTAGTTTTTTTAACAAGAGTTTTGTTGTGAAAATTATATATATGATGGGGGCCTTTTTGGCGACGGCTGATGCCTCTGTGATGGCACATCCAAAAGATTCTCAAAATATCAGTTCTGTTATCATTGCTAAGCCACCGGCTTCTTTTGATTCGCTCCCCTCTGAAAGACTGGAACAAATTACGCAACACCTGGGCTTTGAAGATTTTGTGAGTCTGAGGCATGTGAACTTAAGGCTGTTGCATAGCGCTGTTCCAAACATTGAAAACTTCAGCTTGAAACATGGGATCAAAATTTTTCCTTTAACAAGGGATTTAGGGGAGAGATCTAGAATTTTAAAAAAATTGATAAATATATTGAAAAGGTAAGCGTTTTATATATTTCAAGTATATTCAATGGATTTTCAAATATCTGGCCTGAACATTTTAGATTTATTTTTGAAAAAAAATAAAATCAATTATTGAAAAGGCAAACACTGAAGGGGACTATAAATTTAAAAAGAACAGAGGAGCATCTGACGACGATTTTTTTAATTTTTTAATTGTTTTTAGGGATTTTTTAATTGCTCTTTGGAATATCAAAACCTTCTTCTGAGAAAGATCAGCTCAATGTTTTAATAAATTTGATTAATCATTTTGCTCCTAGATGGAGGGGCGATCCAAAGTCCCTCACTAAACAACAAAAGAAGAAAATTATTGAGTTTGTATCATTGATTTTAGGGATCAGAACAATTAACGAAGGTTTTGCGTCATTGCTAGAACAAATATGCTCTGATGAAGTTGACAGGCTTTGTGAAGAAAGTGTTTTTTCGTTGATTGTGAAGTCCCCTTCAAAAAGAATTATCAGGAGATTAAAATATCATTCTCGAGAATTTTTTTTCATATTAAAGCTTCGTACCCCGAATTTCTTTCGGAGAGAGAGGTTCGCTGATCCCTCATTCATCCTAGACAGTCTATAAAAAAAGCCTCCAAGATATTTGTGTGCCCCATCTTGAAGGCTTTGGTGCAGCATTTTGGACTGCAACGTACGATTTCTTCATCCCTCCACCCAAATTTTCCTAGCAATAGACATGTTGCACGAAAAAATATTATGTTTTGAAAAGCTGAAACGATCAAAAAAGACCTCTTTTTTGATATCATCAGAAGCCTAAAATCCCCTGTTTACAAATACAACATTTACAGACCCAAAAAACTGGAAAGGGTTTACGTCTCTCCAGTGGACTCTCAACCTTTTAGGAGACCCAGTCTCATTTTTTATGAATAAGTGTACCCCCCTCTAAAAGAGGGTTGACGTATTTTTTTAAGGTTTGCATTTTAAGGATAATTTTTTAAG
>CAZGKG010000057.1:0-7232 GCA_964525615.1 uncultured Rickettsiales bacterium
GCTTTGGATTTTATTGGGGATTGGTTTTTAGGGGCTCGTCTCTTTTTAGGGGCCGTCAAAGCACATGCCCCAGGTCATGCCTTAAACCACAAACTATTGCGTCTTTTACTTGAGGATCGGAACGCTTGGAAAATCGTCTCTTATCAAAAAACATTTGATCAGACTGAGCCACTCAAGCAACATTACGCCCTTTGAAAACAAGGGAACCTCCCCGCCCCTGCCCTTCTCTCGAATGAAGGGGTGACGGTGGGGGGCAATGGGATCAAAAATCTCTCAAATTTTTTTTAACGATTTTAAGTTTTGTACAGATTCCTCCCGTTGAAAGGAGAATGGTACCAATCCCACCTTGTTTTTACTTCTCATCTTGAGTGGAGATTTTTTTTAGTATTCCTTCCTATCATATCTAACCAATATTTATGAGAATCGTTAGAGTCATCAAGGTCGTACTTAAGGTGACCACCATCATCCGCCTCAAACAAAACAAAAGAGTTTATTGTTTCTTCGGAAACTGACCCATCTCTATCAAAACCCTTAAGGTCGTAGGCATGGTTATAGCTGCCGTCATGAGCATCAAAACACACAAGAGAGTCTATTGCTTCTTCGCTGGAAGTAAAATTGGGAGTCGGAGTGAAAGGATCTAAAAGAGAAGAATAAAGAAAAACATAACAGGAAAATCCCACCGCCAATAATAAGGTAAATCCCGTCACCAAAGAAGTGATGAACTTGCATCGACCCGTGAGGAAAGGATTTCTTTTTCTACAATATGAATTTTTTGATCCTTAACATCAGGCTGAGTAGTGTTTTTTTTAAATCTATAATTTTCATCTATATCAATTGTAATTGTTCTAGGCGCCTTCTTTGAGTGTATGCTCATCGTTCTTAATCCACTTTCTGGATTCTCCTCCAAGCATGTTTTGGTAACCGCAAACCCTGTATTTGCAGAGACGAAAGTGGCAATCAAAAAAGAAACAATTAATTTCCTATTCATAAAAAAAGCCTTTTTTGTATTTTTTTTTAATAAAATATCTAAAAAAAATAATTAAGGCAATTCAAAGAGCTTTAGATGGAATTGATATGCTGTTGTCACCACAAGTCGCAATAAATCTTAAGGGAGCTGTCTTGAGGCTCGGCTTCCCCTTTCGACGAATTTTTTGGCTGTGCAAGAGGTTTCAAAAAATAAACCGCTGACCCAATGAAGACCTTGGTTGAAAAAGTTTTACGGGATTAAATTTTCATGATTTGGAAAAACTTGTTGATTGACCATTAAATTTTTTATCTGTGACGTTTGTGCTTAATGGGATTCAAATCTGGAGCATCAAGGGGCAGGTAAAGAATTCATGTGCCCCATCTTCAAAAGTTTTTTTGATCGCTAACACCTGATGGAAGGTCTCATTATTCATGACGATCCGACTTCTAGGCAGCAATTTTGGGAGAAGATCTTTCACCCAACCGGTAAACACTTTCCTATTAATGTTGGAAGGAAACAAACTAACCGTCAAAAGGAGAACCCCCAAAAAAGTCCCAATCCCATTGGGCCCTGCCTTGACGCTCCAATCGCATGTGCCATAATCCCTAATCCTTTCGGAGAATAACCATGTGTTTGTGGCATCTTATGAGCAAAAATGGCCTCATCAATGGAGACCAAAGGATCTTCCCTCAACGGTGTAAGGCTTAACCATTTTCTGGCTAAAAAAGCCGTGCGTCTGGAAGGACTTTCGGGTCATTGAGACGTTTTTTATAGGTGATCTTCAGACACTTGAAACATAAAAGACACCCTTCTTTCTCACACCCAAATGCTTCATCTGTGCTTCATCTGTTCTTATTGATACGCACAAAAATTTCCTCCAATATCTCGCTTGAAGGCCTTCATATCAATCTTCGTTGGAAGTTTCTTGCGCCTCCTCTTGGGAGCGATCCTCAGGCGGTTTAAATGAGGTCGCCCGCCTATAAAATTAAGCCTTCAGAATTGGAAGCTGCCCCCCCCTACTCGCCCGCTAACAAATCCACCTTGAGAATTATCTATGGGCCAGAAGTCTTGATCAAGAGGGAGCGTTTTTATTGGCTAAAACGGAAGACGAGCCCCTCTTTTGAAATAAAAGAAGTAAAGGCGGGGCAATAAAGATCGAGGAATAAGTCCCGACCACAATACCCACAAAAATTGGAAAGCTAAAGGAGGCAATAATCGGGCCACCTAAAAAGTAAAGAACCGCAAGGGCCAAAAGGGTAGTGCAAGAGGTCAAAATAGTGCGAGAGAGGGTTTCATTAATACTTAAATTCACCATTTCACCAAAAGGCATTTTTTTATATTTTTGCCGATTTTAACGAATTCGATCAAAAATCACCACCGTGTCATTAATAGAATAAGAAGCGGTAATCAAAAAGGCTACAATTGCTGTCTCATTAAATTCCATACGGAAAACTGTAAAAAGTCCTAAAACCCAAATACAATCTTGAATCAAGGCGCCAAAAGCGGCAATGCCAAAACGCCACTCAAAACGACACCAGATATAAACAAACATGGCCACTAAAGACCAAAAAACAGCAATCAAACCATTGCGGACTAACTCTCGACCAATCTTGGGACCAATGGTTTCCACACGACGATATTCAACACCCTGGCCTAAGGCCTGTTGAATCTTATTCAAGAGAATTTGAGCACCCGAAGTCTCTACCTCGTCAGCGTCTTTATGGCCATCTTTTGGGGCTTTTGAAGTTTGAGTTTGGGTTTCCGTCTGCTCCACACGGATCAGAAGATCTTGGGGACTACCGAACTCTTGAATGGAAAGATCCGCTTGTAACACCGACAAAAGCTTTGTCCGCATCAAGGCTAAATCAACGGGCCCCTCCACGCGCACCTCAACGCTGACCCCACCTTTAAAATCAACGCCATAGTTCAGTCCCTTCAACCCCAGAAAAAGGAAGGTAATCCCCATGGCAATCGCCGACAAAGAAAAGCTAAAATAGCGCCAAGAAAGAAAGGGAATTTTTGTATGGGTGGGCAAACGAAAAAGAGCCATCAGTTTAAATCCATAACTTTTTAGGGCGTTTCATAGTCACCCATAAATACACAAAGACACGCGACAAGGACACGGCCGTAAACATAGAGATAATGATACCAAGGGACAAGGTCACACCAAAGCCCCTCACCGATCCTGTACCGAAATAATACAAAAGACACGCCCCAATCAAGGTGGTCAAGTTCGAGTCAATAATCGTTGCCATGGCCTTTTGATAGCCAACATCAATTGCCGCTATCAATTTTCGCCCTAGACGTAATTCTTCCTTAATGCGCTCATTAATCAAAACGTTCGCATCCACCGCCATTCCAATGGTCAAGGCTATTCCTGCAATTCCTGGCAATGTAAGAGAAGCCCCTAAATACACAAGACTTGTCATCAAAAGCCCCACATTAAAGAGGATCGCTAAATTCGCAAAAACAGAAAAAAAGGAATAGGCTAAAAGCATAAATACCGCCACACACACAATCGCCCAAAAGGTCGCCTGTGTACCCTTGTGAATGGAATCTACCCCCAAACCTGGACCAACGGTACGCTCTTCCAAAATTTCAAGAGGGGCAGGCAAAGCTCCAGAACGCATCAGCAAAGCCAGATCCTGACTCTGTTGCAAACTAAAATTTCCTTGAATCACCCCCGATCCCCCCAAAATAGGCTCTCGGATCACAGGGGCACTAATGACCTCACCATCTAAAACAATGGCAAAAAGCTTACCCACATTCTGTCGAGTGGTCGCTCCAAACCGCTGTGCCCCTAATGAATTGAACACAAAGGAAACCTGCGGCCGCTGAAATTCATCAAAGGAGGGTTGAGCATCCACAAGCATCTCACCCGTTAACACCGCTTCTTTCGAAACTAAATAAAAGGTTTTCACCTCTCCTGAGCTGTCTTTGTCTGAAAGAATCTCTTGACCCGGTTTTAAAAGCAAGGCATTTTTTTCGTCTTCATGCAAGAGACGCTCAACCATTTGAAAGGAAAGTTGCGCCGTACGACCTACAAGGTCTTTAATACGCTGTGGATCATCTAATCCAGGAACTTGTAACACAATACGCCCGTCCCCTTGGGGTTGCAACAAGGGCTCTTTAGTGCCCGTCTCATCCACCCGTCGGCGAATTGTCTCAATCGATTTTTCCACAGCCCTTTGGACAATCTGTTGTAAAGCAGCATCAGGATAAAAAATCCGAATTTTTTCACCAACTCGATCAAACTGCACACCAGAATCTAAAGACTTCAAAGACGTCCTTAAAAGGGTCTCATCAACTGATTCTCGAAGATCAAAAAGAACCCCCTCCGGTGTTGCCAAAAGATTCAGGTAGCCAATATGAGAATCCCTCAAATTTTTGCGTACCTGGTCTAACAAAAAACCATACCGATCAGCAATTAGTTTTTTTTGATTCACCTCAAGTAAAAGATGAGCACCCCCTTGAAGATCTAACCCCAATACAAGTTCTTTTTGAGGAAACCATGAGGGAAAGTTCAGCACATCCTTAAAAAAAGGCGGCAATGACATGATAAGCCCACAGAAACTTATCAGCAAAATAAAAAGGATTTTCCAGCGGTTAAGATAAAACATCAGACAACACTTAAGAAGAGGTTTTAGGAGGTTTCGAAGGAGAGGTTTTTCTTTTAGAAGCCAAAACCTTATCCTGAGAGACCTGAAGTTTTGAAGGGGAGACAGAGGGTGATTCTTTTCCAAGAGTTCCTTTCCCCACAACACTTGAAACCATTGATTTCAGAAAACGAACCCTCACACCTTCGGCAATCTCCAAAAGGATCTCTTGATCTCCGGCATCTACTTTCGCAATTGTCCCCAAAAGTCCGCTATTGGTTAATACACGATCCCCCTGACGGAGTCCTTCCACCAAAGCCTTATGTTGTTTTTCTTTTTTCTGCTGTGTTCTAAAAAAAAAGAAATAAAGAATTAACAGCACCGCAACCAAAGGAAGAAAAGAAAGAAAATCAGCGCCAACAGGGGTTGGAGATTGCGCATAAGCCGGAGAGGTTAAGGAAAGCATTTCACCATCCATTTTTTGTTACTATTAAAAACATGAGCTAATCTATCGATTTATAAAAAAAATGTCTAGATTATTTGCAGATACTCCCAAGAAATCCCGCGTCTCCTTTCTCTTCTTACTCCTTTTTCCTCACAAGAAAGCCCTACCCAAAACATAAAAAGTCCCTTAAGGTATCTGTTGGGGATCCCTTCAGATGATGTACTTGTTCACCTGGTCAGGTCCGGAAGGAAGCAGCCAAAGCAAAAATACATCAGGTTGGAGTGTGGTCCCTTAAAAGCCCCCATTAAAAAAAAGTCATAGAAATGTTTTTGGGAAACGACATTTCCTTTGCACGAGGCGGAAGATCTCTTGTCTATCCTTTTTCCTTTTCTCTTAAGGCAGGAGAATGGGTTGCGGTTCAAGGACCCAATGGCTCGGGAAAAAGTAGTTTTCTCCGTCTTCTTGCAGGCCTTCTCCCTTGTAAAACGGGCACTTTCATGTGGGAGAAATCATTTTTTTGTCCCTCCCATCCATCCCACCGAGCACGCGTTTCTTATGTCGCTAGCCCCCCTCACCAGGGTTTTCTTTCATACCCTCTCAAAAAAAATCTTCCCCTTCTGAAGGAATGGGGTCTTGATTTTTATCTGATACAGCCTCAAAGAATGCTTTCTCAGGGACAAAAACAAAGATTGGCACTGTTAGAACTCTCCTTATCAAGACGTTCTTTATGGCTTTTGGATGAGCCGACGCAGCATCTTGACGAAGATGGACACAAACTTTTTCTTAAAATCTTTAAAGCCCACCTAGAAAGGGGCGGTATCGCTTTTGTCGTCACCCACCAATCCCTAACAGTGCCTCACCATCAACACCTCACTTTTCATGGCGATTGAGAAAACGGTGACTTACTGGGTCAAAGAAGGGATGCCATGGGAGAAAATCCGGTTTTTAGGCGTTTCGTCGGACTTTACCTTTTGGGAAAAGTAAGCTAATGATGGGGGGTTGCTGCTTTAAAGGTAGTTATCTCCTTGCTGGGGGGTATCTCCAGCTCTGTTCCTTCCTTAGGGAAGGGTGTTTCACGAACCGTAAGGGGAAAAAATTTGTTATACGAATTAATTTTTCTTGTCCGACAGGACACATCTGAATCCCAAGTCACCGCCCTTGCTGATCATTTTAAAAGTCAGATTGAAGAAGGAGGTGCTTGCGTTTCGAAGGTTGAGTATTGTGGCTTAAAAAGTCTCGCTTATCGCATCAAAAAAAATCGCAAAGCCCATTATGTCCTTTTCAATGTCGAAGGTCCCTCTCAAGCCCTCGATGAGGTCGAACGCCAGATGCGTTTTCATGAGGATATTTTAAGATATTTAAGGGTCAGTGTTGAGTCTTTAGATCCCGATCCCTCCCCTCTCGTCCAGTCTCGCTCTTATCGAGAGCCCGGCGAAGGATATCGAGAGAACCGTGGTCGAGAAGAAGCAGTCGTTGCTGAAGCAGGTTAGGAGACAAAACAATGAAACCATTTGAAGAAAAACAAAAAGAATCCGGAGGCGGGAATTTTCAAGGATTTGGAGGCGCAGCAAAAAAGGCTTTCTTCCGCCGCCGCAAAGTCTGTCCTTTTAAGGATTCTGATATCCAAATTGACTATAAAAACGTCAGGCTCTTGCAAAAATATGTGACGGAACGGGGAAAGATTATTCCCAGTCGTATTACATTTGTGTCCGCTAAAAAACAACGAGAGCTCGCTTCTGCCATTAAGCGAGCCCGATTTTTGGCCCTCATGCCATACACAACCGATTAAGATGTGGGTGCCCCTTGAAAACGCCTCTGAAAAATTTTTTCTCTTTTACTGACTCTTCAAAGAGACTGACGGCGCTTTTTGGAGGGGCACTCAGTTGCCTTCTGTTTTTAGTAAAAACAGAATCTCTGGGGTTTTTCTGCTCTTTGTTTTGTTTTTTTCCCCTTCTTTTTGTGCGGTGGCGCTTAAAGGAAGAGGGATTTTTTATAGCGGCTCTTGCGGCTTTAGGGATTTTAGTTGTCCAGTTGGCTTTTTTGGAAACCATCGTGTTTACCCTTTTTTATCTGCTTCCAATTCTGCTATTGGGACGTTTTGTAGGAAAAGATGTCTTTTCTTTAAAACCTCAGAAGAAGTTGATTTCTGGGGGTAAGAAAAACAAAATCAAAACAGGAGAATCCCTTTCTTTAGAAATGAAGATTTTCTATTTTCTTTGGGCAG
>CAZGKG010000058.1:0-3834 GCA_964525615.1 uncultured Rickettsiales bacterium
GATACCATGCGGTCAGCTGATTATTTGATCGATATGGGACCGGGTGCCGGAGCCCATGGGGGGAAGGTGGTAGCTCAAGGAACTCCCGAAGAGGTGATTGCCAACCCTAAAAGTTTAACGGGAGCTTATCTCCAAGGGAAAAGGACCGTTCCCCTTCCCTCTCAACGGCGCCTCCCTCGTCAAGATCAACTGTTGGTCCTGAAGGGTGCAACCGCTAACAATTTAAAAAATGTCACGGCTCATTTTCCATTAGGGCTTTTTATTGGTGTGACAGGGGTTTCGGGAGGGGGGAAATCCTCCCTCATTATTGAAACCCTCTACAAAGCATTAGCTCAAAAACTGAATAAAGCTTCAGAAGATCCAGGGCCTTACGAAAGTTTAGAGGGAATCGAGCATCTTGATAAAGTAATTGATATTGATCAATCCCCTATCGGGCGAACCCCCCGTTCAAATCCAGCAACTTATACAGGGCTTTTTACGCCAATTCGGGAATGGTTTTCCCATCTTCCCGAAGCTAAAAGTCGGGGCTACGGTCCGGGGCGCTTCTCTTTTAATGTGCAAGGGGGAAGATGTGAGGCCTGTCAGGGAGATGGGGTTGTAAAAATTGAGATGCACTTTCTGCCCGACGTGTATGTGACGTGCGATGTCTGTGGGGGAAAGCGCTACAATCGGGAGACCCTTCAGGTACAGTTCAAGGGGAAATCTATTTCCGATGTGCTGGAAATGACCGTCGATAATGCCCGTGAGTATTTTGACGCAATGCCATCAATTCGCGATAAATTGATGGTTCTTCAAGAGGTGGGGTTGGGATATATCCATGTGGGCCAGCGTGCCACCACCCTCTCAGGGGGAGAAGCACAACGTGTTAAGTTATCTAAAGAACTGGCCCGACGTTCCACCGGAAAAACCTTGTATATTTTAGATGAGCCCACAACAGGATTACATTTTGAAGATGTCCGAAAATTACTTGAAGTTCTCCACCGCCTTGTAGACCAAGGAAACACCGTCATTGTGATTGAACATAATCTTGAGGTAATTAAAACCGTCGACTGGCTCATTGATATTGGTCCTGAAGGGGGCGGTGGCGGCGGACAGTTGATTGCAGAGGGCGCACCAGAGGAGATTATTCAAAACCCCCAAAGCTATACAGGATTTTATCTTAAGCGCTATTTATGATCTTTGGGAGGGACCACTTTTAAGGACTTATCGCTTTTTCTTTCCATACGGGCAGCATTTTGAACAATAAATAAAATGCCTAACACAAGGGTTAAAGCCCAAATGAGATACCACATTAGTAAGCTCCTGTTGATTCATCTTGAATCCATTTTTCCTTGATAGGCCCCTTCAAGACTCTATAAACCCATGCTGTATAGGCAAAAATCGTCGGGACGAAGATCACAGCTGAAACCAGCATAATCCCTAAGGTTAATTGACTGGAAGAGGCATCCCAAAGGGTGAGGCTATGGTTGGGGTGAGTATTTGACAAAACAATAATAGGAAAGTGGCAAGCACCCATAAAGGCCAGAATGCTTCCCATCGAAATCCCCTGGGCCACAAAAGCAAATCCGATCCGTCCATTTTTGACAAAAAAGTTCGTCATAAAAGAGAAGGTGACAAAGGAAATAAAAACCCAAAAAGGCAATCCATTGAGTGGAAGAAAGTCAAAAAACGTTTGAGCCGTTTCTTGAGGCAAGAGGGTGATGATCTTTCCCAAAGGATTACTTGGAGTATCTGTTTTTTGGATGACATGATAGTTTGAAATTGTGCCGCGCCACAACATTAAAAGACCCGTCATAAACAAGATGCCCCCCCAAAGATAGGGAGTGAGGGCAACTTCAAGACGCTCTTTGAATCCCCCTTCTGTTTTAAAAAGCAAATAAAGGATTCCCCGTTGGGCACAAAGAAAAACCCATAAAAACCCAGAAAACACGGCAAAAGGATGGAAAAAAGAGTTCGGATTAGAAGAAAAGTGAAGCCTTAGCTCATGATCAAAATGAAAGGGCAAACCTAAAATTAAATGTGCCATGACCAAACCAAAGGAAAAGGATGCCATAATCCCTCCAAAACAAAGACATCCATCCCAAAAATGACGCCATGTAGCATTTTTAAGTTTGCTACGAAATTTAAATCCTACAGGTCTTAAAATTAAAGAGCTCAGCACTGCCAAAAGGGGAACATAAAGAAGAGAAAACACAACACCATACACATGCGGCCAAGCAGCAAAAATAGCCCCCGCCGCCAAGATAAGCCAGACTTGGTTTCCCTCCCATACGGGGCCAATACTGTTAAGCAGAATTCGTTTTTCTATGTCATTGCGTGTAACAATTGGCAGAAGGGTTGCAACTCCCAAATCAAAACCATCCATCAGGAAAAAACCCCAAAATAAGACACCCAGAAGAATCCACCAAATGATCCTCAAAAAAGTATAATCAAAGATGAGTTCCATTGGATAAGCTCCTGTATTTAGTGGTGAGGAGAAAAGGCTTTGTCGGGTCCAAGACGGGCGTATTTAAGCATTAAGAAAAAGTCGACAACGGCTAAAAAGCTGTACAGGGCAATAAATCCGATCAGTGAGATCCAAACGGAAGAAGGCGCAAGACTTGAAGCCCCATAAAAGGTTGGCAAGACGCCTTCAATTGCCCAGGGTTGTCGTCCACACTCCGCAATGATCCATCCTGAGGAAGTAGCAATCCACGGCAGCGGAAGAGACAAAAGCGACGTCTTTAAAAGCCATTCTCTTTTGGTAATTGTCCCTCGAAGGCTGAAAAAAACTGAAAGTACAAAAAATGCCAGAAAGAAAAGGCCACATCCTGCCATCAGACGAAAGCAAAAGAAGACAAGCGGGACATTCGGCATCGTATCTTCTGCCGCTTTCAAAACATCTGCTTCTGTCGCTTGGGATGGATCTGAGACATGCCTTTTCAGGAGAAGACCATATCCTAAGTGCTCCTGGTAAGCCTTGAAGGTGTCGAGTGCTTTTCCAGGACCTGGATTCGCACGATATTCTTCAAGTGCTTTATAAGCGATGATTCCCTTACGAATGCGCCCTTCTGACTCTTTAATCAGATCTTTGATCCCTGGAACTTGTGTGTTCAAAGAACGGGTGGCAATAATTCCTAAAACATAAGGAATGTGAAGGGCGTATTTGTTGTCCTTTGCATATAAATCAGGCAACCCAATCAAGGTAAGACCCGCTGGTGCTGGTTCAGTCTCCCACATAGCCTCAATTGCAGCCAGTTTCATTTTTTGGCTGTGGGCTGCCACATAACCGCTTTCATCACCTAAAATTATTGTTAAAACAGTGGAGAGTAATCCAAAAAGTGCCGCAACCCGTATCGATTTTTGGGCAAACTCAATGTGCCTTTTATTTAAAAGATAGTAAGAACTGATGGCCATGACGAAAACACAGCCCATCACATATCCTGAATTCACCGTATGAACAAATTTTGCCTGGGCAACGGGGTTCAACAAGATCTCATAAAGAGAGGTTAACTCCATGCGCATGGTATCCATATTGAAGGCAGACCCCACAGGATGCTGCATCCATCCATTAGCAACTAAAATCCAAAAGGCGGAAATACTTGTGGCAAAGGCCAAAAGCCAGGTCACGAGAAGATGCTTTTTTGGTGAGAGGCGATCCCATCCGAAAAAAAAGATCCCCACAAAGGTGGCTTCTAAAAAGAAAGCCGTCATTCCCTCAATCGCAAGCGGTACACCAAAAATATCTCCGACATAATGGGCATAATAAGCCCAGTTCATCCCGAACTGAAATTCCATGGTGATCCCCGTGGCCACCCCCATTGCAAAGTTAATCGCAAACAAAATTCCCCAGAA
>CAZGKG010000058.1:3844-7217 GCA_964525615.1 uncultured Rickettsiales bacterium
TCACCACATAGACGCTCTCCATCATTGCCAAGATCATAACGAGCCCTAGCGTTAAGGGAACGAAAAGAAAATGGTAGAGAGCTGTTAATGCAAACTGAAGTCTTGAAAGGTCAACAGCAGACATGAGGACTCATCCTTTTTTCACTGAAAAAATTGCGCTCGAAGCGTTGCAGGGTTAATCTCCACACGGTGTGCCTTAAAATAAAATCCCAAAGCCACAAGGAACAGAAGCTTGATGACAAAAACTTGGAATATTTTGTATGCCAAATAGCGCAAGAAAAAAAACTCCTTTTCCTATGACACATATTATAACTATAGCATAAATTAAATATGCGTAAAACGATCACTTAGTTTTTCAAAAAAAGAAAAGGGCTTTTTGTTTTGAATAAAATAAAAAAAAATAAAAAAGAATTTGTTTTTTTTGCTTTTTTTTTGGTAGCGCTTTTGTTAATGGTCATTTTAGGGGGGGTGACTCGTTTAACGGGCTCTGGTCTTTCGATTGTGGAGTGGGCGCCTTTGTCTGGAGTGATCCCACCTTTTTCCACACAAGAATGGCAAATTCTCTTTGAGAAGTACAAAAAATTTCCAGAGTTTTGCCAAAAAAATAGTCATTTTACTTTATCAGACTTCAAAGGAATTTTTTGGCTTGAATACCTCCATCGCTTTGTGGGCCGATTGCTGGGATTGCTCCTCCTGATCCCTACCCTTTTGACGTGGAAAAACATTTTTCTACGGCGTATTTGTTTATCTCTTTGGGGGTTAGGCGGTCTTCAAGGGTTGATGGGATGGTGGATGGTGAAAAGTGGTCTTGTTTGTGATCCTTGGGTCAGTCCTCTGAGACTGACGGCCCATCTTTTTTTGGCTCTTTTAATTTTTTCCTTTGGTTTTGTGGCTTTGTTGAAAGTTCAACACATGTCCTTAACTCTCAAAAAAAAGCCACTGATTCTTTGGGTTTCTGGAGGTCTTATTCTTTTGACAGTTTTGTGGGGAGGCCTTGTCGCTGGAACCAAGGCTGGCTTGATGTACAATACTTTTCCTCTGATGGAGGGACGACTTTTCCCCCAAGAAGCCTTTTTCTTGAAACCTGTAGTGAGGAATTTTTTTGAAAACCCTTGTCTGATTCAATGGGTTCATCGGATGCTGGCCCTTAGCCTTCTGGCAACCCTGTGGATAACAAAGTTGAAACATCCTTTTTGTGCTCCCCTTTTTTGGGGAGGGATTCTTCAGGTGCTTTTGGGGATCCTTACTTTGTTAGGAGGTGTTCCCTTGGGGACAGCAACACTTCATCAATTGATGGCTTTTATTCTGTGGGGCCTCTGGTTGTGGGCTTGGGCAAACTGTGATTATATGAGAGCCGATAAAAAGGCTTAAGAGCGTTTGCTGAGATGAAAATAACCTTACGTTGGTTGCAAAAACATTTGGAAACAAAGTGTTCCTTAAGGGAACTTTTGGAGGTTTTACCCCGTTTGGGTTTTCCAGTAGCCCACGTTCAAGATTGGGGACCGACCTTAGGGTCCTTTAAGGTGGCATTAATTCGTGAGGTAGCGCCTCATCCTCAGGCGGATCGTTTACGCCTCTGCACGATCGAAACAGGAAAAGAACTTCTGCAGGTAGTTTGTGGCGCGTCCAATGTGCAACCAGGATTTTTAGCCGTTTTGGCATTACCTGGTGATTGCATCCCTGGCACGGGACAAATTCTACAAAAAGGCGTCATCCGTGGGATTGAAAGCCAAGGAATGTTGTGTTCGGCTGCTGAATTAAAATTAGAGGAAGAAATAGAAGAAGGAAAAGAGGGTATTATCCTCCTAGAGAAAACAACAGCGCCTGTTGGAACTCCGTTTATTAAATGTTTGGGTTTGGAGGATCCTGTTGTAGAAATTGAGGTGACACCTAACCGGGGCGATGCTTTAGGTGTTCGAGGAGTGGCTCGAGAACTAGCTGCTGCTGGGTGTGGCGCGCTTCTTCCTTTAAAGATTCCTGAAATCTCTTCCTGTCCCCCCACACCTCATCCGACAGCTGAGAGATTGCCTTCTTTTGCATACGCATCCCTTCGGAACTTGAATCCTGTTGCAAGTGCTCCTTGGATGCAAAAATTCCTCAGAGCAGTGGGCGTCAAGCCTTTTTCAGCGATTGTGGACGTGACCAATTTTTTAGCCTACGACCAGGCGCGTCCTTTGCATGCCTTTGATCAGGAACGTCTTCAGGGATCAATCCGCCTTGGCATTTCGCAAGGGGGCGAAACATTTGAGGGGCTTGATGATAAAACCTATCTTTTACCCCAAGGAATTCCTGTAGTATTTGATCAAGCGGGCATTATAGCTGTGGCAGGTATTTTAGGAGGAAAAAGAACTGCCTGCCATGAAAAGACACGACATATTCTTTTAGAGAGTGCTTTTTTCTCACCAAAAGATATCGCTCGTGCCGGTCAGGCCTTAGGCATTCATACGGATGCTCGCACCCGTTTTGAAAGGGGCGTTGACCCCAAAACAGTTCTGTCTGGTCTCGCCCAGGGGATCCAGTTGATTCAGGAGATGTGTGGCGGGGACGTGGGAGAGATTGCTGTTTTAGAGGAAAGGGAGTGGCCCCTGCAGCATCATATCTTGCGAGAGGAACGTCTTCAAAGTTTAGGAGGATGTACAGTTCCTTTGGAAAGATCTGTCAACATTCTAGAATCTCTGGGGTTTCACCCAAACCCTCAAGGGGAAGAAATTCATGTGACCACACCTTCCTGGCGCTTTGACATTGGGGGTGAAGCTGATTTAGTGGAAGAAGTTTTGCGCATGGAAGGATATGACAAAATCCTCTCCCATCCCTGGCCCTTCAGGCCCACAGCCTCCTCTCTGACGTCCCAACAGAAGCGTTCCTTTAAGATTCTGGACATGCTTGTCGCTCAAGGATTCCAGGAGGTGGTCACTTGGTCTTTTCTATCACCAGAAAAGGCGGAAAAATTTGGCGGTAAAAATCCTCAACTCAGGCTTCAAAACCCCATCAGCCGAGAGCTTTCCGTCATGCGGCCTTCTTTGCTTCCTCATTTGCTGGATATTGCCTTGACCCACCAAAGCCGCAGTATCCCTTGGTCTGGTTTTGTAGAGGTGGGGCCTGCCTATCAGGGGATTTTGCCTCAAGATCAGCAGTTGGTGGTAGGAGGGCTTCTTTCTCCCGAAAGGGAGGATCATTGGCGCTTAGGGGAAACCATCGATGTTTTTATGGCCAAAGCTCATGTTTTAAAAATTCTTCAGATATCGGGGGTAGGACTTCAAGCACTTCAGACGACAAAAGAAGGCCCCTCTTGGTATCATCCAGGACGAAGTGGTGCCTTAAAAAGGGGCAACAAAACCTTGGCCCATTTAGGCGAACTCCACCCTTCCCTTCT
>CAZGKG010000059.1:0-289 GCA_964525615.1 uncultured Rickettsiales bacterium
AAAGAAGCAGTGGGTCATTTTGATGCTTCTAATGGCTCTACTGCTGCTCCCGGATGTTAAAGCCCCTCTTTGAAATATTTTATAAACTTTGGATCCCCCTCTTTTTTTTAGGGGGATTTTTTTTAGCTGTTACTTGAACTTTTCTTTTCAAAAGCTCTGGGTTCTGTGTAGAAAATTTTACTTAACACCATGAGGGCTTAGACAATAACTCTGGAAAAACGCGCCGGAAGTGATTGATTTTTCTCAAGAAGAATCCGATAGGAGGATACTTGCGGTATCAGTGCCGGTC
>CAZGKG010000059.1:299-6925 GCA_964525615.1 uncultured Rickettsiales bacterium
AACCGCCCTGCACCGTACGGTGCAGGGCGGTTTGGTTTTGTTTTTTTTTACGGGGAAAAATCACAAACATACCCTTGACACTCCTGAATGTGCCTTATGAAAGTGTTCCCATTATACTTTTTATCGGCGATGATCCACGTGTGGCGATTTTCCCAAAAACCCTCAAGTTTCAGTAATCTGACCACCATTAAAAGCTAAAGGATTTCGAAGAACATCCACAAAGTCATGGATTTTTTTAAAAGAACCTTTGTTGTGTCCCAGAAGGAATTTGTGCCCCCTGGCCGCTTTTAACTTCAAAACAAAAGGAAGATGTTTTGTTAAATATCTTCCTTTTTCAAAAGCGCTTCTTTTCTTGATCAAAAGGAGCAAAATCGAGAAAAGATTTATTTGTTTTTGAGGATTTTTTCTTAAGCAGCGGGAGAAGGTCCTACTGGGCCCAATTCTGAAGAGACTTTTAGTTTTTCTGAGATATATTGAACCGCAGTACCAAAAGTCTGGATGGTTTCTGCATCTTCATCAGAAATCTCAAAACCAAATTCTTCTTCAAAAGCCATCACAAGCTCTACTTGATCGAGACTGTCAGCGCCCAAGTCATTCGTAAAGCTCGCCTCAGGGACAAGCTTTGATTCTTCAACCCCCAGATTTTGCATAACAAGTTTTTTAACACGCTCTGCAATATTTTTCATGGTTTTACGTTTCCTTGTTTGTTAAAAATGTCCCTTATGACAACCTAAAATTGCCTTTTAAGATTTAATTATCGTCTTTAGTAACACATTTTTAATCTTCTGACTATGGTTTTATGCCAAAATCTCTCAAGCAGCTAACGCAGAAGGTTGTTGAGAGTTTTTCCCACGCTTCTCTGAAAAAATTTTCCAGCTAATTCCTAAAATAACCGAAAGACAGGAAGTAATAAGAAGAACCGCAGGTGCCATCTTTGTTCCTGTCACATGAACCAAATAATTAGCCACAAGCGGCGTGTTCCCAGCAATCAAAGCACTTCCGAGGGTAGAGCTTAAAGCAGCCCCAGAAAAACGACAGTTGGCGGGGAAAAAACTGTTAATATAAGGCATTGTGCAGGAGGTCACTAACATACTCCCTGAGGAAATGATCACAATAAACGTAAAGATGCTAAGGGTTGAGGGAAAGTAGGTAATCAAATAGAAACAGGGGACAGAGACCACAATCATCCAAACACACCCCAATACGATTTGCCTTTGAAAACCAATCAAATCCCCAAGGCGTCCTAAGAAGATAATCATGATACTATCAAAAGTAAGGGTACTCATATTTAGGAGCATACTTTGGGATGTAGTATATCCCATCTCTTTGAACAGTTGGTTCCCAAAAATGGTGATGATGTAAAGAGGCATTGTATTAAGCCCCATCATCAAAACAGCCGTTAAAAAAAGGCCCTTGTAACGAAAAATAGCCATTAAAGGAAAAGATAAGATTTCTTTTTTTTGTTGAGCTTTTTTAAATTCCTCTGTTTCATGGAGATTACGTCTCCAAAGGTATACCACAAAAGCAGAAACACCACCTAAAATAAAGGGAATTCTCCAAGCCCAAGGAGGCATGATTTCCATTGTAAAAAAAGCACCCAATCCCGTCGCAAAAACGGCCCCAAAACTCCCAAAAGCCACCAAAAAGCCCACACGAGCCCCAAGACGATTTGTTTGGTGGTAATTCTCATAGAGATAGACGTTCACACCAGCAAATTCTGCACCATAGAAAAAGCCCTGGGCCAAACGACAGGCGAAAAGAATGATCGTCGCCCACAGCCCAATCTCCTGATAAGAGGGAAGCAATCCAATCACAAGCGTTGGCACTCCCACCAATGCCATAGAAGCGACCAGAGGACCAGTGCGTCCGATTTTATCCCCTAACGTTCCCAAGACAATAGCCCCTAAAGGACGGGCCAAAAATCCCGCCGAAAAGGCACAAAAACTTAACAGAACAGGAGACACAGAATCTTGGGGGAAGAAAAGAGGGGCTAAAAGAACAGCATAAAAACCATAAATTGTTGCATCAAAACATTCCACAAAATGTCCCGCAAGAACCGCCCAATTATATTTAATTTTGCTCATCGTTAATCACAACCCCCATTTTTTTAAGGTAATTTAGGAAAAAAGAATTAAAAATAGAAACATTACGCTCAAGCTTTTGACTCATTTCTTTCTTCGTACAAAAATAAGAACAAACCGTAGGCCCCTCTATCTCAGGCAGAACACGCACTAGATTCCCGTGATAAAAAACATTGCTGGAAAGAGCAGCAGAACAAATGCCTATCCCTTGTTGGGCTGCCGCATAAAGTGCTTTTGTCGAATTAATTGTCAAGCTAGGCGTTAGACGTGGAAGATCACACCACCGCCCTTTCAAGTGCCAGTCAATATCTGGAGAATAACTAAAAACATGTTCCCCATATCCAAGAATCGAATGGGTCAAAAGATCGCTAGGTTTTTCAGGTGTCCCATATTTTTCAAGATATTGAGGACTCGCCCAAAGAGCGAGCGTATAGGCTATAGACCACCGACGGACAAGAAAGTCCTTTTCCGAAATAGGGCGCATCAATATATCGGCAACCATTTCTGTCGTTGTGGATATATAATCATCCGCGATAATCTTAAGGTGAATTTTAGGATAACTTTCTTGAAAGCTGCAAATACTTTCCATCAACCAACTGCTCGCAATTGCGGTGGTTGTAGAAATAATAATCTCTCCTGAAGGTGTCTCAGACTCAGAATTTGTCGCCTGCTCAATTCCCTCCTCAAAGATTTTAATCATACGTTTTGCATAAGGAAGAAAATCTTTCCCCTCCTCAGTCAAAATATTATTTTGTTTTTTTCGAACGACAAAACGTAACCCTGTCTCTCGCTCAATTTCGTTGATACAAGCCCACAGTGTTGATCTAGGTATTCCTAGTTGCTTGTGAATACCAAAATCGCAACCATTTTCCCCTAATTTTACTAATGCACGTAAACTTCTGATGTTCAAAAAACAATCTCCAGTTATATTTAAAAATTTAACATTCTAGAAAAATCTAAACAACTTTGTTAAAAATTGGCAAGAGCATTGTTGAAATAATAGCTAAAAACTACATAAGATGCTTTTTTTAATTTTTATTTTTTTACAAATAGTCGCTTTTTATACAAATAAACAACTTTTGGCAAGAAAAAAACAGAAAAAGAAATTAAAAACTAAAGGGAAATTCCCCACGGAGCAAGATAAGACGCAATTTCTTTTGCAAGAGAATGAAAGGAAGATTCATCAAAAGCTTCAAAACGTACAATAAGGGAGGCTTCTGTTTGAGATGCCCTCATAAGCCACCATTCCTTTTCTCTGATTACTTGAATCCCATCAAGGGAACGAAAAGACATTTGCTTGCGCAAAAGATTTTCCTTCAGCGTTGAAATAATAAGATTTTTTTCGTTTTCCTGACATGAAAGACGTATTTCAGGGCTTGTGTAACGTTGAGGAATTTCTCTTCTGAGCTCCTTTAAAAACTCAGAGTTTTCATCAAAGAATTTCAAAATCCTTAAGGCACCATAAAGCCCATCATCAAAACCAGGATGCTCGTCTTTAAAAAAGAAATGCCCGCTGACCTCTCCTCCGAGAAGGGCGCCTTCGGTTGTCATACGTTTTTTAATATGAACATGCCCTGTTTTTTCCACAAAAACCTGAGCACCTTTTTCTTCAAGCTCTCTTAACAAAAAGGGACTGCATTTTATATCAGCAACTACCTTAAGCTGAGGAACCTGGGAGAGTAACCGAGAAGCAAAAACAAATAAAAGCTCATCGCCAGCAAAGGGAATCCCCCGATGGTCCACCACCACCACCCGGTCACCGTCCCCATCAAAAGCAAACCCGATATCTGCCTGTTCACGTAAAACGGTGTCCGTCAGCTTTTTAAGAGCGCTTGGTTTTGTAGGATCGGGAGACCGATTCGGAAAATTACCGTCAACCTCTTCATGCAAAATAAGAGAAGCATGAGGAAGGCGGTCCGTGACCTCCTTAAGAATGGTTCCAAAAGCCCCGTTTCCAGGATCCCAGATCACTTTTAAAGGTTGGGGACAAGGTGGCGTTTTTTCTAAGAGATTTTCGACATAAAAAGGAAGCAAATTTTCAGAAGAAAAACGTCCTGGAGTTTGAGCAAGCAAAGAATTTAGGCTACAATGATAAAGCTCTTGAATCTGCTCTCCAAAAAAAGGCTTTTTGTTAAAGGTGATTTTAATCCCATTGTCTTGAGGAGGATTATGAGATCCTGTAATCATAAGGCCTGCTACCACATCAAGATGAGTTTCTGCCCAATACAAAAAGGGAGTTGGCCCTAATCCCAAAAAAACAACATCAATCCCCTGACTCAAAAGCCCTTGAGAAACGGCATCAGCTAAAACAGGAGAGCTAAGCCGTCCGTCATGAGCCACACAAACACCTAAAGAACCCTTTGATGGAATTTCATTAAGCCAAGATCCAAAAGCTTGCGCGATACGGTAGGCGCTGGCAAAAGAAAGCTGGGTTTCAAAGGTTCCACGAATATCATATTCACGAAAAATAAAGGGATCGATAAAAAGATCAGAGGGAACAGAAGCGCTGAAGTTACTCACAACCAAGTCCTTTGTATTTGAATCCTAAAGAGCGAAGCAAGAGAGGGTCATAGAGATTGCGCAAATCAATAATCAAAGGATCTTTAAGAGTTTTTTTTAACAAATTCCAGTCGACTGTTTTAAAAACATCCCATTCCGTAAGCACAACAACCGCTTCAGCTTCTGATGCAGCTTCATAGGGATTAAGACACCAAGAAACACCCTCAAAAATCTGAGAACCCTTTTCCGAGCCTTGAGGATCATAAACCCTCAAGAGAGCCCCTGCCTCTTGCAAGAGAGGCAAAATAACCAAACTAGGACTTTCTCTTAAATCATCCGTTTTAGCCTTAAAAGTAACGCCCCAAATAGCGATTTTTTTACCCCTTACGTCACCTCCCAACGCGGCAACAATACGCTGCGCCATATCTTTTTTCCGAAGTGAGTTGCTTTTGATCAGGGTCTGAATCAAGGAAAGATCTACGCCTGCGCTCCGCGCTAAATACACAAGAGCCTCTGTATCTTTGGGAAAACAAGAGCCCCCATATCCTGGCCCCGGCCTCAGAAAATCTGGCCCTATACGATGATCAAGCCCCATCCCATGAGAAACCTCTTGAATATTGGCTCCAGAAACGTCACACAGATTCGTGATTTCATTAATAAAGCCCACCTTAAGGGCCAGAAAACTGTTGGAGGCATACTTAATCAACTCTGCTGTTTCCCAACTCACAATCAAGAGGGGGATCTTTTCCCAGCCAAAGCCCTCATAAAAATGGCGCATGATCCCCTCAGCCTCAGGATTGTTAGATCCGATGATAATACGATCTGGGGTTTTAAAATCCTCAAGAGCTGACCCCTCCCGCAGGAATTCAGGATTGGAAACAACGTGGATCCCACGAGAAGTAAGCTGGCGGAAACGCTCATCAATCGCACGATTTGTTCCAACAGGAACAGTGGATTTCAAGACAACAACCGTCCCCTCTTCTAAACAAGGTCCTAAGGCATCAACCACCTGGTTCACAAAAACAAGGTCTGCATTTCCTTCAGGTCCTTGCGGCGTCCCCACAGCAATAAAGACAATGTTCGCACCTCTCACAGCTTCCTCAAGAGAAGAAACAAAGGATAAAAGACCTTCTTTTGTGTTTTTATCAAGAAGCTCTTTCAATCCTGGCTCAAAAAAGGGGACAACACCGTGTTGAAGCTTCTCTAAAACCTCCGGATTGTTATCCGTACACTTCACAGAAAAACCAAGATCGGAAAGACAAGTAGCCGTGACAAGACCTACGTAACCAGCTCCAATAACTGCAATATTTAAGGAGGACATAGATTCCCACGTGTTTGTAACTCAAGAAAGGAAAAGGCCTCCTTTGAAAGATTCGGTTGCTTTAATGCGGAGGCAACGGTTGCTTGAAACATTCCGACAGGTGTTCCACAGTCAAAACGCTCTCCTTCAAAAAAAAGACCATGAAAATCTTGAGTTTTTAAAAGTTGACGTAACGTATCGGTTAACTGAATTTCTTCCAAGTCATTTGAAGCGTGCTGAGAAACAGAACCGTCAAGCAGAGAAAAAATTTCCGAAGATAAAATATACCGACCAACGATCGCGGTGTGAGAGGGAGCCATTTCAATCGAAGGTTTTTCCACAAGGTCTCGGGCTTTTACGATGGGGAACTCTTGGCGGTCAACATCTAAAATACCATAGCGCGAAACATCTTTTTCAGAAACTTCCATAACCGCCGACCAATTTCCTCCCCAGATTTCGTACTGGGAGATCAATTGGGCCAAACAAGGAGTTTTGCTCACAATAAAATCATCGGCAAGCAAAACAGCAAAAGGCTCATCCGACACCAAATGACGGGCACACCAAATCGCATGTCCTAACCCCAAGGGTTCCTGTTGGCGGACATAAACAACTCGTCCTGGAGGAATCTGTAAGTTTTTTAAGACGTCGAGAGAGTCCGTTTTTTTTTGTCGCCTTAGAAGTTCTTCCAGCTCAAAGGCACGATCAAAATGATCCTCAATAGAGGATTTTCCCTTTCCCGTTACAAA
>CAZGKG010000060.1:0-6908 GCA_964525615.1 uncultured Rickettsiales bacterium
AAGAGAAGCAGAAAAATCCTTAGAGCCATAGCGGGACACCAAGTTCATATTCTCCACTGGAACGTAGAGCTTGTCCTCACCTGCATAAATCAACAAAAGACAATCATGGATCATGCCGCCGACGGCCACACCTTCAAGACCCCCATACCGGGCAATGCCATGTTCTTGATGCACAACGTAATCTTCGGGTTCAAAAATTGCTAATTCTTTCATCACCTGATCAGCACGAGGCTTTTTAGATGCAGAAGGTCGCAACGGTTTTCCAAAAAGATCCTCTTCTGTCAAAAGGGTTAAAAGGGGCGATTCAAACCCTCGATGTATCGATAAAACCCCCACCCCCCACACTCTGTCAGGAAGCTTCAAAAATTCCTCCAAAGACGCAACCGTTTGATAAGAGCGCCCCTTGTCATCAGCATATTTTTTAAGGCGCTCAAGCCCCCCAAGCGTCCAGGCAGACAAAAGAACCCGACCTTTCTCAGGAGGTACTTGGGGGCCAGGTAAGGTATCCATCGGCTGTTGTTGTTCGAATCGAGAAAGCTTTTCCTCAAGAACCAAAGGCTCAACATAAAGGGTCTGGGGGGGGAGGGGTGCATAGGTCCCCACTGTTGCGTTTTTCTGCTGAAAAAAACTTTGACGTGTTTTGTAACACTCTTGAATTTGCGCTCCAAAACTGGCGCTCAGTTGTGGCACTTCCCTTTCAAAACTCATTTTTTCAGGAGAAAATAAATCCCAAAGAGGCACCATGGAGACCTCAAAAAGGGGCAGCCAATGCTCCATGCCCGGATAGGTGCGCCCTTGGCTCAGAGCCTGAAAAAGAGGATCATGCAAACAATTGAGAGAGGGAAAGGCCAAACGATACCCCCGCTTAAAGCGCTCAAGAGCATCAGGAGTCAAAATACACTCACTCAACCGAGACAAAGTCAGGGTCTCTCTCCCTCCCGTGGTACGTTGGGACAAAGGATCAAAGGTTTTAATCTGCTCTAAAAGATCCCCAAAGAAATCTAATCGCAAGGGTGCTGCCTCCCCTCCCGGGAAAATATCCACAAGACTTCCCCGAAGAGCAAATTCGCCCCACTCTCTTACCACCTCTTGGCGCTCAAACCCCCATTTGTGGAGTTGCCCTAGTAAATCGTCACGAGAGACTTTCTCCCCTCTGGAAAGGGTTAAAGAAGTTTTCTCCCCCTCCCCCCCCTTTCCAAAAGAAGCAGGCACCTTCTGCATCAAGGCCTGAGGGGTCAGCAAGACAAGAGCGGAAACACTTTTTTGGAACCCCTGCTTTAAGGCTTCCAAGGCTTGGACCCGTTTGATGAGAATTTCTTTAGAGGGCGACAACCGGTCATAGGGCAAACAATCCCACGCCGGAAGGTGGATGGCCCGCACCTGGGGGGCACAAAAACTTAGAACCTGAAGAAGATCAAGGGCATCCTCTTCACGATTGACCACATGAAAAAAACCCCCCGGCTTCAAGGTGACATGTTGAGCGAGCCAAAACCCCATCTGTCCTGCAGGAAAATGTTTCCTCATTGACTCTATAAAAGCCTTCCCCGCAAACTATTTGCGAGACCCTCTTCAATTTCTACCGGCACCATCATACCGATGCTCAAGGAAGGGGCCATAACGTGCACCGACTGCATATAGGGACTGCGACCAATCCATTGCCCCGATTTATTTCCAGGACGATCAATCAAAATCTCACAAATTTTACCCACCGTTCCCTGGTTAAAGGCAAGCTGTTGCTGATTTAAAAGCGTCTGCAAAACATCAAGGCGCTGTCTTTTAACCGTATCAGAGATCTGATCCAACCGACCCGCAGCGGGAGTTCCAGGACGAGGACTATACTTAAAGGAATAGGCCTGGGCAAAGGTAACCTCTTGGATGAGATCGAGGGTCTCTTGGAAATCTTGATCCGTCTCGCCGGGAAAACCGACGATAAAATCAGAAGAAAAAGCCAAATCGGAATTGACGTCCCGAAACTTCTGAATCAGGTCTTTGTAAAACTGTGCTGTGTGTTTACGATTCATGTCTTTCAAAATTTTGTCAGAACCCGACTGAACGGGCAAATGAAGAAACGGCATGAGCAGTGGAAGATCCCCATGAAGCTGAATCAGATCGTCCATAATCTCCCGGGGATAAGATGTTGTATAACGCAACCGCTTTAACCCTGAGGACTCTAGTTCAAAGGCCAAATGTCTTAAGATCTGAGCTAAACTCCATTCCTCTCCCTCAGGCCCCACCCCATGATAAGCATTCACATTTTGTCCTAAAAGGGTCAGTTCTCGGGTTCCTTGCTGCACAAGACGGCGGGCTTCCTCTAGAATTTGTAAAACTGGACGAGAAAATTCTGCCCCCCGAGTATAGGGCACAACACAATAGGTACAGAATTTATCACATCCCTCTTGAATTGCTAAAAGACTGGAAGGCCCTCGTGACTGGACTTCTTCAGGGAAATAATCGAACTTTGATTCTTCAGGAAAGTCGAGAAGCACAATACCGCGTCCGGGACCTTTCTTTTCTGCTACCCCTTCCCGCGTCGCCTGGGCCAACATCTGGGGCAGCATATGATAGGTTTGAGGACCAAAAACCATGTCCACAAAAGGAGCACGCCTGATAATGCCAGCCCCAATTCCCTGAGCGACACATCCCGCAACCCCGATTAACATCCGCTCTCCATGGGTGGCTTTTTGTTCTTTGAACGCACGCAGACGCCCCAAATCAGAAAAAACCTTTTCCTCTGCCTTTTCCCGAATATGACAGGTATTTAAAATGACAATATCAGCCCCTTCAGGAGTTTCCACAGCCTCATACCCGAAAGGTTTTAGGATATCCACCATGCGATCGGAATCATAGACATTGCTTTGACAGCCATAGGTCTTGAGATACAGCTTCTTTTTGGAAGGGCTTTTCTGAGGAAGATCCGACAGGGGAACAGTCATTGACAAACTCGTGTTTGAAACACTCTTTATCCAACTTAACAAATCCTTTTTCCCTGGTCCAGATCATCATCTCAAGTTCCCCTCATGATCAGCTTTGGAAGATAAGACTCAGGAACTCTATCCCTGCTCCTTTCAGAAAATCCCTTTTCAATCAAAAGGATTTAAAAACGAAAATTCTCACCGAGATAGGTTTTCCGCACCAAAGGATCATGAATGATTTCTGAAGGTGATCCCTCCTTTATAACCTGACCGTCGTGCATAATATAAGCACGGTCTACCATTTGAAGGGTTTCACGCACATTGTGGTCCGTGATCAAAACTCCGATATCTCGCTCTTTTAACCGTTTAATCAAAAAACGAATTTCTCCCACAGCTTTAGGATCAATACCGGCAAGAGGTTCATCAAGCAAAATAAAATCGGGATTTCCCACAAGAGAACGAGCAATCTCAACACGACGACGCTCTCCTCCTGAAAGGGCCATTGCAGAAGAATGGCGAATACGATGCAAATCAAATTCATCCAAAAGCTTTTGTAAAAGCATCTGACGAGCATCTTCGTTCTTTTCCAGCAACTCCAGAACTGCCAAAATATTTTGTTCTACCGTCAGACCACGAAAGATTGAGGCCTCTTGAGGTAAATAACGAACTCCTAAACGAGCCCGCATGTACAGAGGAAGCGCCGTAACATCTGAGCGATTCAAAAAAACCTGACCCGAGTCCGGAGAAATTAACCCCGCGATTAAACCAAAACACGTCGTCTTGCCCGCACCATTAGGACCAAGAAGACCCACAACCTCTCCCTTTTCAAGGCTTAAGTGGATGCCATTGACAATTGTCCTTCCCTTATAAGACTTCCGCAATCCTTTGACCTTTAAAACAACGCGGTCTCGTCTTTTATGGCGCATAAAACCCCTTTCTTTTTTTTTAAGAGATCACTAAAGGGTCTACAGTTTACTTGAGAGTGATTGCTTCTTATCAGACCCCCCCTTGTTTTGCAAATCCTTTGGAATCAACAAGGCTTTAACGCGTTTTTTTGAAGCAGGACACGACGGGTCAGAAGCATACAATTTGATTTCTCCATCTTTTAAAGGAACAATACCATAAGCCCCTTCTAACAGATTGTTTCCTTGGGTCGCTTTGACATTGCCCCTTAAAATCACCTCTTCTCCCCTTCCATCATAAGAAGCAACGTCTGCTCTTAAAGTTTCCCGAGGGGTTGAGAGCAAGACATCCTCCTCACTTTCGACCCGTTCAACCTCTTTAGAAGAGGAAGTTTCTAAGGATTTTCTCTCCTCAGAGGCACTTGTTTTTCTAAAAAAAATAACGGTTTTTCTAGCTTTAAGGAGGTATTTTTTAACCGTTTCAATAAAAATTCCCTCACGAACTTCTGCCCGATCTTCCTTTTCAAAATAAACTAAGGGTTCCTCCGAACGAATTTCCGCCTGGGGTGTTTTTAGACGGGGTGATCCTGAGAGGTTAAAAATCCCCTGAACCAAATCATAAACGGCCTTTTGTCCAATAGCCTTCCTCTGACCTAAGGTGATCACGACATCTCCCTCCGCCTCAAGACGAATAGGGGTACGCTTTGTGTCGCCCCCCAAAGACCCAGAACCAGCAACAGGAGCCGCCGCAGAAGGGGATGAAAAGAAGATTCGTAAGATTTTTGCACGCACCATAAGATTGGCTCGAGTGGCGACCGCATCGCCTTCAGCCGTGCAGAAGTTTTCCTTCTGATTACAGATAATCTGTTTTTGGGCTTGAATCTCAATAGGAACGGCCTCTGCCCTTAGGCCATGATCTTTCCCGAAAAAACAAAGAAAACCCACCCACAGAAAGAAAGAAAAATGATTCATTTCATGGAAATAACAAGAGACGACGGTCCCGTCAAAATAATTTCATTTCCTTGATCGCGAATCGCAAACTCTGGCGCCACAAGGGACCCAAGAGGACCCTTTCCCGTAATCTCTTTCCCAGATAAATTTTTTGTCTTCAAATCAATTGTCGCAGAAGGCGCCTTCACCTCGTAACCATCTGTGGTCGTAAGGGTGACGTCTTTTTCAAGCACCAATTTTTCCCCCAATTGATCATAAAGCCCTTTTTCAGAAGCCACATGAATGTTGCGACCTTTTTCATAAAGAGTACTATCAGGATTTTTTAAGACCACATGATCATTATTAACACTTTCGGCATGTTGAGCCCCCACCTGATAGGGAGAATCCCCATGGGAAGACACAAAAACCGCATCATAAAGCTTGTTGTCCAGAGAAAAATTTTGATATTTTTTGGCAATTTGAGAAGAAACACCGGACTCTTTCCAAAATATAGGAAAGGCGATCAAAATTCCTAAAAAGATTACAAGGGCAGAGAGCAGGAAAAAACGTCCTATCCGCACAAAAAAAGTGTAGGAGTCAATCATGGATTTTCCAAAAATCTTTGTTTCAATTTTAAAATCAACGAACGAATTCATTCAATCACAAAGCTCCCAAAATTTAGTAAATTTCCGATCTTAAGCAGTCATGTAAATGAACAAGACCAGCCAATTGAGACAAAGAGTCGTGCACAAAAAGAAGGGTCACACGCCGTTCGTTCATCAAATTAATCGCTTCTGTCACTAACAATTCCTGAGAAACCACGAGAGGGCCCAGGCTCATAATTTCCTTAACTCTTTTCTCTAAAAGATCAGGGGCCATATGGCGTCGCAGATCTCCGTCCGTAATTACGCCGATCAACTTCTGTGGGCTCGTTTCCTCAACAATCCCCAAGCATCCACAAGCCTTTTGCGTCATCACTAAAAGCGCGTTGCTCACAAGCTCTTCACTAGACACAATGGGTAGTTGTTCCTGACGACGCATAATATCAGAAATTTTTAGCAATTGCCGACCCAAAGCCCCAGAGGGGTGCCTGAGGCGATAATCCTTCTGTTCAAACCCCTTCATGTGAGACAAACAAATCGCCAACGCATCCCCCAACCCAAGCATTAAAAGAGTTGACGTTGTAGGAGCTAATCCTAAAGGACAGATCTCAGAAGCTTGAGGAATTAAAAGCACAATATTTGATGAAAAGGATAAGGTGCTCTTAGGAAAACTGGTAATCGCAATCAGAGGAATAGAAACCTTTTGCGCATATTGAATTAAAGGAGATAGCTCAACGGTCTCGCCTGAATTGGAAAAAAGGATCAAGACATCTTCGGCCGTCAACATCCCCAGATCCCCGTGACCCCCTTCCGTTGGATGCAGAAAGCAAGCGGGCGTCCCCGTCGAAGACAGGGTAGAGGCAATTTTACGAGCAATATGACCGCTTTTCCCAACGCCGGATAAAAAGACTTTTCCCTTGACTGCTAACAGACATTGAACCGCTTCAAAAAAAGTTTTAGGCAGATTATCCGCAAGTTTTTTAAGGGCAAGACTTTCGTGATGTAAAGCCTCAGCTGCAATCTTTTGAATTTCCACAGGAGAAATCTCCTGCCTTTGACAAAGAGAAGGCGTTGAATAAGATGTCATTACCCCACCCTCCTTCAGACAGAAGTTCCAGAAATGGACGGGTCAAAAGAAAAAGAGGCCGGCAAAAGCTCTTCAAGAAAAAATTTCTTCCATTCACCCTCTCGACGGCAAAAAACAACTGTTTCTTGATTAAACTCCATTAACACCTGGCGACAGGCACCACAAGGGGTGCAATCATCCCCACGCCCATTGGCAACAGCAATCGCCTTCAGACGCACACCAGGGCCCTCTGAAGCAATTGCCTGAAAAACGGCATTTCTTTCCGCACAGATACTTAGCCCATAGGATAAATTTTCTACATTACATCCATGATAGATCCCGCCCCCATGGGTCAAAAGAGAAGCCCCCACCCGATACCCAGAATAAGGCGCATATGCATTTGTACAGACCTCTTGAGCATACTTAATCAGTTTTTCCTTCATCCCTTTTTCCCCTAGAAGCTCCTTCTGTCTTTAAACATCGAGCAAGGACACAA
>CAZGKG010000061.1:0-3041 GCA_964525615.1 uncultured Rickettsiales bacterium
GAATATTACCTCAAAAATAATTTTGAAGAAGCAGCAAGATGGTTAAAAAAAGCCGTCAATCAAGGAGATGCTAATGCTCAATTTATACTAGGGATGATGTGTGTCGATGGAGAAGGGGTGAAAAAAGACCTTAAAAAAGGAGTCTCCTTGATTCAAAAAGCGGCCGAAAAAGGACATAGATTGGCTCAATACAATTTGGGAGTGATGTATGAGGGTGGCAAAGGCGTAGGAAAAGACCTTAAAGACGCAGCAAGATGGTACCGAAAAGCGGCTGATCAAGGACATGATCGCGCTCAATTGAATCTGGGAATGACTCTTGCCCAGATTGGATCGTTTCAAAAAGAAGACCTCAGATGGATCGAACTTGCAGCTAAAACGGATGTTAAAGCCCAAGTTATTATGGCGCAGGTGCACTTAAAGGGATTAAGTGTGGAGAAAGATTCTTCAGAAGCAGTAAGTTGGTTTCAAAAAGCCGCCCATCAAGGAGATGCTGAGGCTCAATACAATTTGGGATTGATGTGTTGCGAGGGCAAAGGTGTGGCGCAAAACCTTGAGGAAGCATTTCAATGGCACCAAAAAGCTGCAAATCAAGGACATGCTGACGCTCAATACAATTTGGCAGTGATGTATCACGAAGGCGAAGGCATGCCAAAAAACCTTAAAGACGCAGAAAAATGGATTCGAAAAGCCGCAGAGCAAGGAAGTGCTAAGGCCCAATATAATTTGGGATTAATATATCACGAAGGCGAAGGTATGCCAAAAAACCTTAAAGAAGCAGCAAGATGGTTTCGAAAAGCAGCAGAGCAAGGACTTTCGGAGGCTACAAAGGCTTTGGAAATTCTCGGCGTGGTCCCGGCCCCCGGCAGCGGCCTCTCATATTCCCTGAAGGAAGGTCCTTCCTTTGATCACTTTTGGATGCTTCTTTTGGGAGTTTTACTGAAAATATGAGGAAGAAGAATTTTGAGAGAGGTGCGCTTTTGGCGCCTCCTTTGGGGGCATTGAGTCTTTGGTCCTCTCTTCCTCTAAAGTCAGGTGTGGGGAGGGGTTCTTTTAATCCTTTTTGTGAAAAATCTTCTTTAGGATTAAAGGGAAATGCCTAACGATTTTTCCTCTTCAGTTAGTCCTTGACGAATGACCTCAAAGGACTGGGGATGAGGATTTTTTTGAACATAGCTCAAAATTTGGGCAGCCACTTCAAAAGGGGAATGATGGGTTGTATCAACCCTTAAATCACAGTGGACGCGAAGCCCCTCATGAATCCGATCCGTTTGATCATTGGCAAGACCCACCCGTCGATCACGCCGCAAAATCTCGCGCTCTTGAAGACGCTTGCGCTCACAAAAAACGTTGACTAAATAAACCGTGTGGTGCCTTAAGACATGCGCATATTTTTTTAAAAGGGCATCTCCCAGAAGAATCTCATCAACAATTAAATCATAACCCCTATCGGCCACAAAACCCACAAAATCGGGGATATCTCCAAAAAGCTTCATGCCTTCAGGCATCGCCCCCATGCGGGCCGTAGGTCCATAGTCGTTTTGACCCGGGATAAAACTAAAATAAACCTCTTCCTTGTCATAAGGAATCATGCTCATAAAAATATCTGCTCCAAAAACCAACCAAAGGTTTGAGGTCAAAGTTTGAATCCCTTTAGCAATCAATGCTTTTCCTGAAGAACTGGCCCCATTCATCAGAATAATTTTACTCACCTTAACCCTCCTTCTTCCCTAAGAGAATTGAACAATACAGATAATCCTTTCAGCAGGAAAGAAGAAAGATAAGATTTTAGACAAAAAATGATTAATTCTTAATCAGAACACTTCTTCAGATCTTCAAATTTCAAGTATAGACGCCAAAAAACCCCTCATATCAAGGATACAAAAGAACCGTCAAGGGCGCAAAGGGGGCATCAACCCCTCTATTGCGAGGTATCGCACAAGATCGCCATCAAACTTTAAAAAGTTGGTCTTTTGTAAAAGAGACTTTATTTCCGTCTAAAAGAATCTAAGGATAACACGGTTCCCTTTTTAGGGGCCTCTTCTGGCGCGCCAGGAAACTCTATTTTCTCGCCTGGGACAGGAGGAGTAAAGTGAAGGCCGAAACGGAAACTGGGATCGACAAAACTCATCAAGGCATCAAAAGGGACCCTCACCTGATGAGGGGTATCTTGAAAACTTAACATCACGGAAAAAGAATCATGACCCACCTGCAGATCCCAAAATTGATGCTGCAACACAATGGTCACCTCTTCAGGATTTTCATCCTTCACAAACCCGGGAAGACTGACACCCGGATAATCGGTTTTAAAAGTGACATAAAAATGATTGGGATCCTCAAGCCCCGTTTTGGAGACATCCTGAAGAATCCTTCGGACAACCCCACGCATGGCTTCTTGCACTAATCCTTCATAGTCGATCGTCATCACCGTCCCATTCTCAACCTCTTAAACCCGAGGGCTTCTGTTGCCCGGTGCCCTCGGAAACCGCGCTGTTAAAAGATTAAAGCAACGACCATTAAGCCGCGGCAACAACCTGTGCTACAAAACGATTGTTGTCGTTTGCAGTAGTTACAGCTACAAAGGGTTTATTACCGTTTGCACTTATTTTTTTTAGTCCGATAACGGTGGTACCATGCCGAGCAAAAACTCTATCTTTACTACGTACGTCGATCCTAATTCGCCCCCACCTAAAAAAATCCTTCCATTTCCTTAGGTGGAGGCGCCGGGTTCCGCCCCCGGGTCCGTCCCGCTTATGCCACAGAGCGTTTATTGCCATAGTCTGGGCGGAAACCGCCCTACCCTTCCATTGTACCACCCTTTTCGCTTTTCGCAAGTTATTGAAGAAGGGGGGCTCTTCAAAATCTCCCCCCCACCCCCAAAGCCCCCCAGAAAAAGAGGGGCTGTTATAGAAGAGGTTATTATTTCTTCCCAGCTGGTTTTTTCGCAGGCGCAGCAGCAGGTTTCGCTGGAGCAGCAGGTTTTGCAGGCGCAGCAGGTTTTGCAGGCGCAGCAGGTTTCGCAGGCGCAGCAGCTGGTTTCGCAG
>CAZGKG010000061.1:3141-6757 GCA_964525615.1 uncultured Rickettsiales bacterium
TCGCAGGCGCAGCAGCTTTCTTATCAGCTGGTTTCGCAGGCGCAGCAGCAGGTTTTGCAGGCGCAGCAGGTTTCGCAGGCGCAGCAGCTGGTTTCGCAGGCGCAGCAGCTTTCTTATCAGCTGGTTTCGCAGGCGCAGCAGCAGGTTTCGCAGGCGCAGCAGCAGGTTTCGCAGGGGCAGCAGCAGGTTTCGCAGGGGCAGCAGCAGGTTTCGCAGGTGCAGCAGCAGGTTTTGTATCACCAGTTTTCGCCGGAGGCGTTGTGGCAGCGGCAGGGACAGTCGCATCCCCGCCATGGTCAGCCGCAGGGGTCGAAACAGGGGCAGCAGGTGTAGCCGCATTTTCCGCTGCTTTAAAGGCAGGATCTATCGCCGCCGCCTCCTGTTCATACTGTGCTTTTATGCTTGGATTTGGTATTTGTTTTACTGCCCTCTCAAACGCCCTTTCTTGCTCTTTTTTTATTCTTGGATCTTGTATTTTTGCAAAATATTCCCCAATCACTTCCGGAGAAACAGCAGTAGGAGATTCTCTTCCCTTAACCACTGCGTATGAGTCAAGAGACTGTTTATACGTAAGAGCTTGAGCCTTGAAGTCCCCCACCCCCAAAAATATTACCGACACACCACCCATTAAAAAAAGAGATTTAAAAATCAAAGGTTTCATGAAACGTCTCCCATTTTTTATTAAAAAAAGACAAAAATGAATCCGTCAAAAGAATTAAAAACTGTTAAAGAAATTTTTTTAAAGACAACGGGGGAAAACGAAAGAGAAAGAACAAGAGGTCAGAACGAAAGGAAAGACAGGACAGAAAACCGTTGAATGGGCCTTCTGTCCCAAAGTGATTACAGATTAAATTTATAACTGGCGCTTAAAAGACCGCTCACCCCCCTGGGACGCAATTTCAAAGAACTTCCCAAACCCGAATCCCGGTCTGTGCCTTCTGATTCAAAGGTTTTTGAGGGATAGAATTGAACATTCGCAACCATTCCTAAGGCCATGCAGGGCGTCACCCAATATTCTAAACCCACGCCTGGCACAAGGGCTGTAAAGGCCTTTTTGTCAGAGATAATCGTGTTTTCTAAATCAGGAGCCCCAGGGTTGTCAACTCTTTGGTCCCAAGTCACTTTAAAACGACGACTGATGGCCCCAAGGCTTGTGAATAAAAGGAATTTGTCCATCCGATAACCCAAACGAATCCCCCCCCCATAACCGAAAAATTTTGATTTAACCCGCACCATCGCATCAGCTGGGATCTCTGGAGCACTCACTAATGAAAAAGAATCCTTTAAACTGCCCCCGGGAAGATCAAAAAAAGCTCCCAGATGGAATTTATTGAGGTTCATCCCCCATCCCAATTGAAAAAAACCTGCCCCCGACAAATTATTCAGAGAAGCTTTACGATGATATGGAGGGGTCGGAATTCCGTCATTAAAAAGTCCCGGAAAAGATGTGGTATCATATTGCCTCATATGTTGGGTATTAGAAGCCAGACCAATTCCAAGGCCTCCCCAGAAATGGGGATCGTAACTGGCGCTTGCCGATGCGGTGACACATCCTAAGCTTAAAAGAGTCAGTCTTGTTTTATGGATCATTTTTTTATCAACCTCTCTCAGTTTTTTTTATTTTTTTGAAGGATCTGTCCCTCTTTTTATTCCAACAAACATCTTATACCTTTGAATGTAAACATTTTTTGTTTAAAAAAGATAAAAAAATAATATTTAAGGTCACAAAGTGATAAAAAAGTCACAATAAAAAGAAGAGAGCATCAAAAAAAGCCTTAACAAAAAAAAGGGGGGCCTTCTAATCAAAAGTCCGCCCCTCAAAAATCCCCATTGGGACGTCGGATGCCAATCAGAAAAATAAGGATTCAGGGGGGGATCTTTTTCCCGAAGATTAAGTATAAGTATGATTTTTTCAAAGAGGAATCATTCTCTTTCTTTTCTGAATCTTCGCCGGAATGATTTTTTTGTGGCGCTTTTAAGAACCGCTCTTCTTTTATGGAAACTGTTGAAGAAATATTTTCAAGACAGCTTAAAAAATAAGAACGAGCAGAAAGACAGGACAGAAAACCGTTGAAAAGGCCTTCTGTCCAAGACCAAGATCAAAGATTAAATTTATAACTGGCGGTAAAAAGTCCTCTCAAATTTCGGGGTTGATAGAACTTCCCAAACCTGATTGCCGGTTTATGCCATCTGATTCAAAGGTTTTTGAGGGATAGAATTGAGCATTTGCAACCATCCCTAACGCCATACAGGGGGTCAGCAAATACTCAAACCCCACACCTGGAACAAAGGCCGTCATTCCCTTTTTTTCAGAAATAATATTCTGCTCACCGTCTAACTGACTCTGTTGATCCCACGTCACCTTAAACCGCCGACTAATGGCGCCTAGATTTACGAAGAAAAGCATCTTGTCCGCCGTATAACCTAAACGAATCCCGCCTCCATAGGCCAGAAATTTTGCTTTCATCGTCTTAAACTGATAGGCTGGATTGGTACCGGCCTGTTGAAAAAGAACAGAATCTCTCAAAGTGTCGCCTGGCAGCACGAAAAAAGCGCCCACATGAAATTTGTTGAAATTCATCCCCCCGCCCAATTGCAAAAGACCTGCAGCCGAAAGACTGCTGAATCCCTTCTTACTCGTTCCCATAGGCCGAGCTGCAAGAAGAGAAGGATAACTTGTATTATCGTAAGAAATAACATGGCCAGCACTTGATGCAATTCCCGCGCCAAGGGTGCCCCACAAATGGGGATTGTAACTGGCACTTGCCGATGCGGTCATACATCCTAAACTTAAAAAAATCAGTCTTTTTTTGTGGATCATTTTTTTATCAACCTCTCTCAGTGTTTTTTATTTTTTTGAAGGATCGGTCCCTCTTTTTATTCCAACAAACATCTTATACCTTTGAATGTAAACATTTTTTGTTTAAAAAAGATAAAAAAATAATTTTTATTGACACAAAGTGATAAAAAAGCCACAGAAACAAGAGAGGAGCATCAAAAAAACCCTCCCTTCAAGGGTTTGAAAACAAAGCCTTGAAGGAAAGGGGGAGCATTTTCTTAAATGCTGTTTCATCTGCCTCTGCTTTTAGTTTTATCTGTTTCCCCTTGGTTTTTCTTTTTTAGGTTTTTTACCAGTTTTGGCGGCTGGGGCTTCGGCTTTGGCAGCAGCTTTGGCTTCGGCTTGAGCTTCGGCAGCTGGGTCTTATAGAGAACTTTGAGCATCAAAATATTGCTCTTCGTCATCGCCACCAGCTTCAGCTTGGTCTTCGGCTGCGGCTTTGGCAGCAGCTGGGGCTTCGGCTTTGGCAGCAGCTTTGGCTTCGGCTGCAGCTTGGGCTTCGGCAGCAGCTTGGGCTTCGGCTGCGGCTTTGGCAGCAGCTTGGGCTTCGGCAGCAGCTTGGGCTTCAGCTGCGGCTTTGGCTTCGGCTTCGGCAGCAGCTTGGGCTTCGGCTGCGGCTTTCGCTTCGGCTTCGGCAGCAGCTTGGGCTTCGGCTGCGGCTTTCGCTTCGGCTTCAGCTGCGGCTTTGGCTTCGGCTTCGGCAGCAGCTTGGGCTTCGGCAGCAGCTTGGGCTTCAGCTGCGGCTTTGGCTTCGGCTTCGGCAGCAGCTTGGGCTTC
>CAZGKG010000062.1:0-5997 GCA_964525615.1 uncultured Rickettsiales bacterium
GTCGGGTGGCTGCTCCGTTGACTGTTGTGGGCCCTCCTCCCGCTTTATGTACGGATAATGGGGCGATGATTGCCTGGGCTGGAATCGAGCGTTTGGGACAAGGGATCAGCGATTCTTTAGATTTTGCGCCTCGTCCTCGGTGGCCTTTGCAGGACTTAAGACCATGAGCCGTGTCGCAATTTTAGGGGCAGGGGCGTGGGGTCGAGCCTTAGCTGCAACGGCTGTCAGAGCTCAACATCAGGTGTCTGTGTGGGCACGCAATCTTGAAAAATGGACCCCTTTAAAAGGGAATGAGGGTCCGCTTGAGGTGACTTTGTCAAGCGACCTAGGGGAGGTGTTAGAGGCAGCGGATGGCATTATTTTCGCGCTTCCCGCCCAGACGGTACGGTCTTTTTTGACACAAAATCCTTTACCTTTGCGCCCTCTTCTTTTTGGATGCAAGGGGATTGAAGGCCAGACGGGTCTTTTCCTCAGCGAGGTTTTGGAGGATTTAGGCCTTCCCCATGCGATAGGATTTTTAGGAGGTCCTCATTTGGCCACAGAAGTGGTGGAGGGACTTCCAACGGCAGGCACCATTGGTGCTTTTTCTTTAGAGGTGGCCCAATTCATGGCTTCTCTTTTACACCACTCTGGATTTCATATTACGTCTTGTGGGGATCCGTTGGGGGTTCAGGTAGTGGGGGCTCTTAAGAATGTCTTTGCTGTGTTGGGAGGTCTCATTTTGGGGGCAGGATTGGGAGAAAATGCCCGATCTGCCCTTTTGACAGAGGGGTTTGGAGAGATCAATCGCTTAGGACAATGGGTCGGCGCTTCAGAAAAAACCTTATGGAGTCAGGCGGGGTTGGGGGATTTTATGTTGACGTGCTTAAGTCTCCATTCCCGCAATACTCAATTTGGGTTGCGTTTAGCGCGGGGGGAAAATCCATCCCCCTATGATCCTTTGGCGGAGGGATTCTTTACGACCCACGCTCTTCAAAAGCGCGCTCATGAAAGTCATCTATCCTTGCCCCTTGTGGCGCGTCTTTCAGATATTTTAAACGCACCTGAGCAGGCGTTAACTTTAATTCCCTCACTGATGGAGTGTCTTGCATGACAAACATGTCGAAAAATTTTTGGCTTTTAAAAACGGAACCCACCTGTTGGTCTTGGACGCAACAGGTCGCTATGGGGGTTACCTCGTGGGATGACGTTCGTAATTTTCAGGCTCAGAAATATCTTCGTCAGATGAAGGTGGAAGATGAGGCATTTTTTTATCACACCGGTAATGAAAGGCGGATTATGGGAGTTGTAGAGGTCATCCGAGAGGCCTATCCCGATCCCACGGATCCTTCAGGGCGTTTAATTATGGTAGATGTAAAAACAATCACATCCCTGCAACATCCCATCTCTTTGGCCCAGATTAAAGCCGAGCCTTTTTTAGCCCATCTTCCGCTCTTGCGTCAAAGCCGTTTGTCAGTCATGCCGATTGATTCCTCTAGCTGGTCCTTCATCAAAAAATGGGGCGGCCTTTAGGCCTTTTCACATAAGTTTTGTGTTGAAAAGGTATTCTAATGGCAAGAGATGATTTTTTAATTTTGCATGTCTGTTTTACAAACACAACCTTTCCTCTTTCCCATGGCAGAAATTTTGTGTTCAGCAGAATCTCTTACTTTTTCGGAAAGCTTCAACTTTCAAAAAGATGAATTAAGGTGGGAATCCTCCCTCCTGAAGTACGTCAAGAGCCCAGAAAGCTTGGGATTCTTTTTCTGCCAAGAATCCCTTTTATTTTTTTCTTTTTTTGTGCCTCTTCACGCAGATCAGATGAGCTTGAGATAGTTGAATAGGCTGTTGAGCGAGGGTGAAATCTTTTCTATCTTTTGAAGAGTGTCTTCGGCAAGCCAGTAAAAGGCCTTTAGATGACTTAAAACAGGAATTGAGGGAATTGAGCTTACAGGAACGCTCTCTAAGTAAGGTTTTAGGACGTGATTGGTCTTGGGATAAATCCAAGGAGCCATAGCTGGGGCAGATTCTTTTATAGCGCAACCTCCCCACCAGTTGGATGTGGCCCACCAACTGACGGGGTCATATTGACGTTCCATTGTTACGGAATTGTTGGGCCAGTGTTGCTGAAAATGGCTTCTAGATTGGGTATCAAAGCTTGCAGGAGATGAGACCTGGAAGACCTTAAGAGGGTTGGAGGAGCCTTTAGCTTTAAGCTTTTCTTTTAATGCTCCTGCACGGAAACTTTCTGCCGCCAAAAGAGCGATGGTGGCTCCCATGCTGTGGCCTGAAAACAGGATGGGCGTGCCGGGTGAAATGGTTTTTACCGCTTCACCCAAAAGTTTTGTTAAGCTTTGCTCTTCTTCGTTTCTAAGAATACGTTGGAAATGCTTGTGCATTCCCCGATGGACAAGACCACCCGTCATTTCACAGGTTTCGGACCATGCATCAAGATCTGTTAAGACGTCTGCCCATGTTTTGGTTCCTTGAAAGGTCACATGTAAAAGACCCTCTTGATAGGAAACAATGCCCGCTTTCTGTCTTTGTCCAAAAGCATTCACAGAATAAAAAGTAGACTCGGTCTCTTGCTTATAAGCCTTTTGAATGTTTTCTAAAGCCTTTCTCTGCTCCGTTGACGAGATTGTGCTTTGAGCAGGAGGATAGGATAGCTCTTCAAATTCTTCATCCTGGTGATCGATGAGTTCAAATCCTTCATTGGTCTGAACATTTTTGGATACAGGAGATAAGAGTTTAATATCTTCGGTCATGGGGAGGGGTTTTTCAGCGTCTGCGTTAGAAAAAGCGGATGCCATCAAAAAAACTATCAAACAACTACGAGAAAATGACATGAAAATACTCTTCTTTAGAAAAAGTTATAATGAAATAAAAAACAAAAAATTATGTTAGTCAATTTTTCCTTATATTGCTTTGTTTTTAAAAATAAAAACAAAAAAGATTTTTTTAATTTCAATAAGCGCAATTATTTTTTTCGTTTAGGGTTTTTTTCTTTTAAAATCAATTTGTTTGTTGAATGATGGTAGTGTTTTTTTGGAAGAAAAAAGGATTTCTTCGTTTTTTTTTAATTATTTTCTGGCATTTTTTTTTACTCTTGATCAAGGGAGTTTTCAAGAAAAAATGAATAAAAGACAGGGGGGTCACAAAAAATAAATCTTTTAAAAAAATTTCTGAGTCTCTGAAAAAATAGTTTTTTGAAGCAGTTTGATTGCCCAAAAAGGAACGATTGCGGGAAGATAAAAAAACGAGAAGGCCAGAAAACTTAGTTACGTTTTTTCTTTTGGACGAAGGCGTTCAAAACTTGTGAGAATGCCGCGCAATGTCCGTATCTCTTGGGCTGTGAGATGGGCGCGGGCAAATAGAGCCTGTAAATTTTTCAGCATATGGGGACGCATAAGGGGAGGGTGGAGGAAGCCCGACAGATCAAGGGCGCGCTCGAGATGTCCTAAAAATCCTTGAAATTCTTCATGAGTGGCAGGAAGGGGATCGCTGGAGGGGAAAGGGGAGAGAGTGATGTGTAGCTCCTCTAGAGACATCTGGGACCACCAGGTATAGGCCACCAAAAGAACCGCTTGGGCGACATTAAGAGAGTTATAACTAGGATTGAGAGGAATCGTTAAAATACCTTGGGTGGGGGCTAAATCTTCCGAGGTCAGGCCCGTTCTTTCTGTTCCAAAAAGGATGCCCGTTTTAACAGTTGCTTTGGCTTTTTCGCCCAAAACAGAAATTCCCTCAGACAAAGGGTAGACAGGTTTGACCAAATCTCGGTGGCGCACGGTTGTGGCGAACACAATTTGCAGATCTGCAATGGCCTCTTGTAAGCTTTCGAACACCTCAATGGAATGAATTTGATCCGACGCCCCTGCTGCTGCCTTGAGGCCTTTTTCTTGAGGCCAGGGTTCGCGCGGTGAGACCACCCGCAAAGCAGTTAATCCACAATTCCATAAGGCCCGAAAGGCTGTTCCGATATTTTCTGAAAGCTGAGGACGGACAAGAATAAAAACAGGCGGAGAGAAAGAATCAATTTGACAGGTCATCAGGAATTGGAGTCCTTTGATAGAGAAGATCCGGGGTGCAAAAAAACCGAAGAACCATTTGATTCAGTTATTTTTTTGAGTCAAATGGTTCTCTGGAAGGATCGCGTTCAAAGGGATCACAGGATTAAAAAATACCCCGTCCCACCATCGCTAGCAGAAGAAGAGCAACGATGTTCATGATTTTAATCATAGGGTTAATGGCAGGCCCTGCGGTATCTTTGTAGGGATCTCCCACGGTATCACCTGTCACAGCTGCATGGTGGGCTTCAGATCCCTTTCCTCCAAAATGACCGTCTTCAATATATTTTTTTGCATTATCCCAAGCGCCCCCTCCAGAGGTCATAGATATGGCCACAAAAAGCCCTGTCACGATGGTGCCTAACAAGGCGCCTCCGAGAGCTGTTAGAGCTTCAGCGTTTCCTGCTAAAAAGCGAATGGAAAAGTAAAGGAAGAAGGGTGCCAATACAGGAAGAAGAGAGGGAAGAATCATCTCCCGAATGGCCGCTTGGGTTAAAAGATCCACGGCACGTCCGTAATCGGGTTTTCCTGTGCCCTCCATGATGCCTGGGATCTCTTTAAACTGACGGCGCACCTCCTTCACAACAGAAGCAGCCGCGCGTCCCACTGCCATTAAGCCAGAAGAGGCAAAGAGATAGGGTAAAAGGCCTCCAAAGAAAAGACCAATGACCACATAAGGATCACTCAAACGAAAATCTAAAAGCAATTGAGGGAAATAGGTTTTGATATCTTCCGTGTAGGCAGAGAACAACACCAAGGCTGCCAATCCTGCAGATCCGATAGCGTACCCTTTGGTCACAGCCTTCGTCGTATTTCCCACAGCATCCAGGGCATCGGTGACTTGGCGCACCTCTTTAGGAAGGCCTGCCATTTCGGCGATTCCGCCGGCGTTGTCGGTGACAGGACCGTAAGCGTCAAGGGCTACGATCATACCGGCCATTGCTAACATAGTGGTGGCGGCTAAAGAAATCCCAAAAAGGCCTGCATGGGCATAAGTGTATAAAATACCGCCACAAATCACGATGACGGGAAGTGCACAGGCTTCAAGAGAAACGGCTAAACCTTGAATAATATTGGTGGCATGACCGGTAAGGGATGCTTCTGCGACACTTTTGACGGGGCGATATTTTGTAGAGGTATAGTATTCCGTGACCCAAACCAAAAGGCCGGTTACGATAACTCCCACAAAAGAACAGACCACAAGGTCCATTCCATGAATGACATGATCCCCTAAGGGGATTTCACTTTGAAGCCCAAAAATCAGATGGGTAACAAGAGTAATCAACCCCATAGAAATGACAGCTGTGGCTCCCAGTCCTTTATAGAGAGCGCCCATGATGTCTTTTGTTTTTCCTAACTTCACAAAGAAAGTGCCCAAAATTGAGCCGATAATACACACCCCTCCCAGAATTAAGGGATAGAGCATCATAGAAGTTTGAAGCTCTCCGAAGAAGAACAACGCCGCCATTTGCATGCTTGCCACAAGGGTCACGACATAGGTTTCGAAAAGATCAGCGGCCATGCCTGCACAGTCGCCCACGTTATCTCCCACATTGTCTGCGATAACAGCTGGATTTCGGGGATCATCTTCAGGAATCCCTGCTTCAATTTTCCCCACCAAATCAGCACCGACGTCTGCTCCCTTTGTGAAGATCCCTCCTCCTAGGCGGGCAAAAATGGAGATCAAAGAGGCACCAAAACTGAGGCCTAAAAGGGCTTCAAGGGTTGAGCGAATGCTTATTCCCATTTCCATCAAAAAAGCGAAATACAAGGTAATGCCTAAAAGAGCCAAACCTACCACCAACATACCCGTCACAGCGCCTGAACGGAAGGCGATATCAAGGGCAGGGACCAATCCTTTGCGGGCTGCTTCTGAAGTGCGTACGTTGGCGCGCACAGAGACGTTCATGCCAATATAGCCCGTAAGACCCGACAGAAGCGCTCCTCA
>CAZGKG010000062.1:6007-6705 GCA_964525615.1 uncultured Rickettsiales bacterium
AAAACAAAGCCTAAGGCAACGTAAATCCCTAAAAGAATTCCTAAAAGAAGAGCCACTCCTGCGCCTACAAGGAAGATGGTTTGATACTGTCGGTTGAGGTAAGCGCGCGCTCCCTCTTGAATCGCCTGGGCGATTTTTCTCATTTGATCATTGCCTTCTTCAAAAGAAAGCACCCTCCAGGCTGTTAAAACGCCGTATACAAGGCCTAACAAACCGCAGGAAAACGCAAACAAAATTTCTGGCTTCATTCTTTTTCCGCCCTTTTCATTTTTTTCGGATCAGCCATCCTCTGGAGGGCTTGTGTTTGTTTTACAAAAGCTCTTGGTTTTTTTCAATCCTGATAAAAAAAACCTTAATAGTACTGTGGCGGAGTTGTTTGTTAGTTTTATTGTGAGGATCAAGATAATTTGAATATCAAAAAGAGGAAGAATCATTGATTAAGTTTTTAGAAAATTTTTACCTAAAAATAAAAACATTAACCTTAAGATTTTTGTGATCCATAGTTTATATTGCCGATAATTTTTTTGAAATTTTATATCGCCTTCGTTAAAGAGGCTCCTTGCCGTTTCTGGGGGATTTTGAGGTCATGACTGTGGAAATCGTCGGGAGAATTTTTTAGTTTTTGCTAGGATCAAGAGATTCATACCTGTTGTCAAAAAAACATGGATATCCACAGAACCATCGAAACCGTCTTGACT
>CAZGKG010000063.1:0-5525 GCA_964525615.1 uncultured Rickettsiales bacterium
AAATTGTATTAACGGGTGTTGATTTGACCGCCTATGGAGAGGATCTTCCCTCCAAACCGACATTGTCTGAACTGACAAGAGATCTGTTAAAAGCCCTTCCCCATCTGCCACGGTTGCGCATTTCTTCCCTTGATCCTGCGGAATTGGATGACCTTTTCTTTCAACTGGTGGCAGAAGAAAGTCGTCTTATGCCTCATTTTCATCTCAGCCTTCAAGCGGGAGATGATATTATTTTAAAGCGCATGAAGCGACGTCATCTGCGCCATCATATCGTAAGCTTTTGTGAAAGAATCAGACAATTGCGTCCCGACGTTTTATTGGGGGCTGATGTGATTGCAGGCTTCCCAACGGAAACGGAGGAGCAGTTTCAAAATACCTACACTCTTTTAGAGGCTTGTAATATTCCGCTTCTGCATGTTTTTCCTTATTCCTCTCGTCCAGGAACGCCGGCGGCTCGCATGCCTCAATTACCCAGAACAATTATTAAAGAGCGGGCTTTCCTCTTGCGCCAGTTAGGGGAACGCTTGAGAGAGAGTGTCTTTCAAAAAGTGATCGGGGAAACCCTTCAGGTGCTCCTTGAAAAACCCCTCTTTGGCCATAGTGATCATTTTTTGCCTATTCAGCTGACACAGCCGTCTATCATGGGAAAGATTGTGCCTGTGACCATCACCCACAGGGCTGAGGGAAAACTGTGGGGACAAGTAAATGAATAAAAAAGAGGGTTGGATTCAACGCTTAAAGGCAGGGCTTCGCCAATCCTCTGATCGGCTTCGGACACCATTAGTAAATCTCTTAAAAAAATCAAAGCTCACTCCTGAGGTTCTAGAGCAAATGGAGGAGATCTTTCTTCAAGCGGATTTAGGGGTTTCTCTTGCCACAGAGCTGACGGAAAAACTGGCGAAACAACGGTTTGATCCTGAAAAAGGTCCCGAGGAGATTTTAAATTTTCTGGCGGGGGAAGTGGAAGCCCGTCTGTTGCCCTTTGAAAAACCCCTTGTGCCGGATCTTCAAAAAAAGCCTTGGGTGTGTTTGTTAGTGGGAGTGAACGGGAGTGGCAAGACCACAACCGCGGGAAAGCTTGCAGCCCAATGGAGGCGGGAGGGATTTTCCGTTCGTCTTGTAGCTGGGGACACCTTTCGGGCTGCAGCAACGCAACAATTAGAGGTTTGGGCAGAACGGGCAGGGGTTCCTCTTCATAAGGCAGAGACGGGATGTGATAGTGCCGGACTTGTGTTTTCAGCATTTCAAGAGGCGGAAAAACAAAAGGAAGATATCTTGTTAGTAGATACGGCAGGGCGTCTTCAAAATAAAGGTCCCCTCATGGAAGAGCTCTCTAAAATGGTGCGGGTCTTGCAAAAAAAAGATCCCAGTGCGCCCCATAGCTGTATTTTAGTGTTGGAGGCTTCTGTTGGCCAAAACGCCCTTAATCAAGTTGCACTTTTCCAAAAGGCAGCCCCTCTTTCGGGGTTGATTGTGACAAAATTGGACGGGACCGCTAAAGGCGGTATTGTGTTAGATTTGACCCATCGCTTTCCTTTTCCCCTTCAGGCCATTGGTGTGGGGGAAACCATTGAAGATCTTCAATCTTTTCGTGCGTCCCACTTTGCGTCTGCTTTGTTTCGCGATGGTTCTAGCCTATGATCCTTGAGGGGCATTTTCTTAAATTTCCCCCAGTGATTTCAGAGAAACCTTTGAGTAAAGCTCATTTTGGGAAAGCACCATGATCTGAGGACGAACCCGTTCGATAATCGATCGGACATGAGGTCTAATGCTGGGGGTTGTTAAAAGAACGGGCAGGGGATTTTGGAGTCGCATGTTGGGCGTGTCAAATACTTCTTGAATACGTGTCACGAATTCTTGAATACGGCTGGGAGGCAGGGTGAGATGTTGTTGATCTCCTTCCCCTGTGAGATTGTTTTGAAACTCATGTTCCCAACGATCCGAAAGCCCAAGGAATTGTAAGACACCCTCTTTATTAAGGGCTGAAGAGCAAATTTGTCTTCCAATGCGGCTTCTGACCATTTCTGTTAAGACCATCGCGCTTCGGGTGATTTGGACTCCTTCCCCAATGGCTTCCACAATGGTGGAAAAATCTCGAATCGAGATGCGTTCAGATAAAAGGTTTTGAAGGATTCTCTGAAAATGAGCGGGAGCCAGTTGCGTGGGCACCATTTCATTGTAAAGCCTTTGGGTGGGTTTGCTGAGGGTTTCCACCAGTTGTTGAACTACAGAAAAAGAAAGTAATTCAGAGAGGTAATCTTTAATAGTTTCCACTAGATGAGCTGTTAATAAAATGGGACCTTCTGTCACCAAATATCCTCGATTTTCTGCAATTGCTCTTTCGGAATTGTAAATCCACTTGCCCTCTACACCGAAAATGGGTTCTTTCCCCACCTCTCCCTCCATCGCGACGGGCTCTCCCGTAGGGTTCAATGCCAGAAGCTTTTGAGGGAAAATTTTCCCCGAATTGGCCTCAATTTCCTTAATTTTAATGCAATAGCTGTTGGTGCCTAAACTGAGATTGTCGACAATGCGCACCGAGGGGATTAAAATTCCTAACTCACTGGCCAGATCTTGTCGGGCGGCTTTGATCCGATTAATCAAGATGGCTGGGTCTTTCACAAGAGAGACGAGACCAAGACCGAGTTCAAGTTTGACGGGTTCAATTTTTAAAACTTCGTTGAGAGCTTGTTCAAAAGAGGGTTCTTGGGAAGCTACCTCTGGCATCTGGTCGGCTGCAGTTGATTGTTGTTTTTTTGAAGAAAGCTTCCAAGCAGAAAATCCCGTTGCTCCTGCCAATAAAAAAAAGGGAATGGTGGGAATACCTGGAAGAAATCCTAAAAGCCCCATCAAAAAAGAGCTCATGCCTAAAGCGATCGGATAGGCACCAAATTGCGTGCTAAAAGCTTGGTTGGTGGTCCCTTCGGAGGAGGCTTTTGAAATCAACATACCAGCACCTACCGAGATAATGAGAGCCGGAATTTGGGTGACAAGACCATCTCCAACAGTTAAGACCGAATAGGTTTGTGCTGCTTGGGAAAAACTGACGCCTTGTTGCACAACACCAATTAAAATGCCTCCCACCAAGTTAATAAAAGTGATCAAAAGACCGGCGATGGCGTCGCCTCGAACGAATTTAGCGGCACCATCCATGGCACCGTAAAAGTTTGTTTCCTCTTGAATAAAACGACGTCTTTTTTTAGCTTCCTCTTGATCAATGAGACCGGAAGACAAATCAGCGTCCACCGCCATTTGTTTGCCTGGCAGAGAGTCCAAGCTAAAACGGGCCACCACTTCAGCAATTCGTCCGGATCCTTTTGTGATCACCACAAAGTTGATAATGACAAGAATTGAAAAAACGATCAGCCCAATAAAGAAGTTTCCGCTCATGATAAAAGAGCCAAAAGCTTTAATCACCTGACCTGCGGCTGCGGTTCCCTCATGACCATGAGATAAAATCAGTCGGGTAGAGGCCACATTCAGAGAAAGACGTAGCATCGTTGCCACCAAAAGAATAGTCGGGAATGCACTGAGTTGAAGCGGCCTTTCTAAAAACAGGACGGTCATTAAGACAATGACGGAAAAAGCCAATGAAATCGCAAGAAAAAAATCCAGAAGAATTTTGGGAACGGGCAAAATCAAAATGACCAAGATGGTAATCAGCGCAACGGAAAAAATAATTTCCCCACTGCGGATGACTTGACCCATTAAGCCCATTTGCTCCCAAGAGAGCCCTTTAAAAAATCCGGAAGAGGTTGATTCTCCTGCCATCAGACAGATCCTATGGCGTGGGGCGGTGTGTCATCCGGTTCAAATCCGTGAATTTTTCCATACTCCTTTAGCTTTTCCCTTAAAGAGCGTAAGGATAGTCCTAATAAATGGGCTGCTTGGGTGTGGTCACCAATGCAATGATCCACTGTCGACAGAATGAAATTTTTCTCCATTTCCGCCAAGGTTTGCCCGATTCCAAGAGAAGGTGGGATGTCAGCGGTGGATGGGCTTTTCAGTCTTAAATGCTCAACCTCAATCGTTTCCTTTTGGGAAAGAAGGACAGCACGATGCATGGTGTTTTCCAATTCTCTGACATTTCCAGGCCACTCATAGGTTTGCAAGGTTTTCAAACATTCGTCTGAAATTTTTTTGGTGGAAAATCCATTCACCTCAACATATTTTTTAAGAAAATATTTGGCTAAGACCTTGATATCTTCAAGCCTTTCGCGAAGAGAGGGGACTTTGATATTGACAACGTTCAAACGAAAATAGAGATCTCCTCGAAAACGCCCTTGTTCAATTTCCTCTTCCATTTCGCGATTACTGGTGGAGAGAATTCGGATGTTCACCTTCACAGGAGAAGAACCTCCGACACGATCAATTTCTCTCTCTTGAATCGCCCGAAGTAATTTTGCTTGGAGACGGGGATGCATTTCACTGATTTCATCTAAAAGAAGCGTGCCGCCGCTGGCCTCTTCAAATTTTCCAATACGTCGGGACAGAGCCCCCGTAAAGGCCCCTTTTTCATGTCCAAATAATTCAGACTCTAGAAGATTTTCAGGAATTGCCGCGCAATTGACAGAAATAAAAGGTTTATCCTTTCGAAAACTTTTTTGATGAATGTAACGGGCAATCACTTCTTTTCCTGTGCCCGATTCCCCTGTAATAAGAATGCTGGCTTCGCTGGAGGCAACTTTTTGTGCTAAGGTCACCACTTCTTTCATGGCGGGGTCTTGAAAAATAATCTGATCGTTAGATTCAATAAGGGCTTCGAGCACTCCGGCAATTAATTCCGCATCGGGAGGGAGGGGAATGTATTCTTTTGCGCCTGCCCGGATCGCCTCTAGGATTTTTTCTTTGTTCACTTCACCAAGACCGCAGGCAACAATCAAACAGTGAATGCGTTCTTTTTTAAGATTTTTGATAAAGCTGGTGACATCTAACAAAATATCCATCAATAAGATATCACAACTCTGTCCACCCCGCATAAGCCTCAAGGCGTCTTCGGACGAAGAGATTTGAGTGACCTTACCTCCTTTGGCGATCAGAATTTGGGCGGCATTTGTTAAATGTCCTGCCAAGTCACCGACAATAAAAACTCGCATCAGAATAAAAACCTATTTAAAATGGTCTGTTCGAAGAATTTCCGTAATTGTGACACCTAAGTGTTCCTCCATGATCACGACTTCTCCTCTTGCAATGAGACGATCGTTTACCAAAATATCCACCTTTTCGCCGACGCGTTTGTCCAGTTGAAGGACCGCACCTCGGCCTAATTTTATAAGATTCGCAACGGGCATAGTGACCCGTCCCAAGATCACAGATATTTGCACAGGGACATCATAGACAGCACTGACAAGTTTTTCTGAAGCTTCACTTTCCCCTTGGGGGGGAGGTGTGCCCTCTTTAAAGTTCGGCGTTTCCAATTGATTTTCTTTTTCTTGATGCACCAGCATCCTCCTCTTGCATTATGTTGAGACGATCGTTTGGGGATCTTTCATCCTCTAGTGGGGGATCTACTGGAGGAGTAATCT
>CAZGKG010000063.1:5535-6422 GCA_964525615.1 uncultured Rickettsiales bacterium
GAAGAAGCTTTTTACAGTTTTCCAGAAGGTTTGCTTGAATTCTTTCAACCCCTGTCTCTCCCCATGAGGCTCGAAAATCTCCAAATCCTAGCTGCGTGTCTCCTTCAAAAGTGATGGATATTTTTTCTCCACCCGATTGAAACTTCTCTTGAAGCAGCTTGCAAATATCTGGATGGGCTGAAATTTTTAAGGATTGTGGATTTTCATTTTTCAAAAGGTCTTGAACAAATCCTTTAATTTCTAAAAGTCCCAGATTTTTTTGGAAGGAAGGAAAAATTCTTTCAAGAACGTTTAAAGTAATCTGGGCTGAAGAAAAGGCGATGGCGTGCTTTTGATGATCCAACTCTTCTGAATGATAGGTCACAGTTTCAAGAATTTGGCTGATATTTTGAGCTATGGTCGATTCTTTTTGTTGATTTGCTGAGAAAACCCCCTCTTGAAAGCCTCGGGAATATCCTGATTCAAAAGCTTCTTGACGTAAGGCCTCTTGAGTGCTTTCCGCTATTATTGTTTCTGGTGTTGAGGGATCTTGAGTGTTTTTTTTGTTATCAAAAGAACGGTCAAACAAAAATTTACGCATGAGTTAGGATCCTTTTTTATTTTTCAAACAATAAAATTGTCATCTTCAGAGGTTTCTGAAATAGTTATTTGACCAGATTGTTCAAGGTTTTTGATCGTGGTGATAATTTGGGCTTGGGCGTCTTCAACATCCTTTAAACGCACCGACCCCAAACTTGCCATATCTTCCTTGAAAAGTTTTCCAGCTCTTTCCGACATATTTGAAAAGAACAAATTCTTGATTGTTTCGCTGACGCCCTTTAGGGACAAGGCCAATATTCCTTTGTCCACTTCACGGATGACGATTTGTAGGCTGGTCTTATCAAGGC
>CAZGKG010000063.1:6432-6651 GCA_964525615.1 uncultured Rickettsiales bacterium
GATCGTTAAAGGTAAACATCAAAGATTTTACACGCTCTGCTGATTCTGGAATATTTTCTTCAAGAATTTTCATAAAGTTTTCTTCCGTTTGCCGATCAAAAGCGTTGAAAATTTCCGCCAAGACCTTATGAGAATCGGGTGTGCGTCCTTTTTTATCCATCTCCTCCATAAATTCCATCTTGAGAGATCGTTGAAGTTCTCCTAAAACTTCTTTTTTGA
>CAZGKG010000064.1:0-6398 GCA_964525615.1 uncultured Rickettsiales bacterium
TATCTTCATCATGCTCCACCACAATGACAGAATTTCCAATATCCCTGAGATGCTTTAAGGTCTCGATTAGTTTATCGTTATCCCTTTGATGCAGACCAATTGAGGGCTCATCTAAGACGTAAAGAACGCCCGTTAAGGCCGCCCCGATTTGAGAGGCTAAGCGAATTCTTTGACTTTCCCCACCAGAAAGGGTGCCAGACGGTCGGGACAAACTGAGATACCCAACACCCACACTTTTTAAAAATCCGAGGCGGGAACGTAATTCTTTTAAAATCCGAACTGCAATGGTTTGCTGTTGAGGTGATAAGGTGGTTTCGACTGTTTCAAACCAAGCCAAAGCCTCTTCAATTGGAAATTCTGTAATCTGAGCGATATGCAATCCTTGGATTCTAACCGCAAGGGCTTCGGGCTTGAGGCGGAATCCCTGACAGCCTGAACAGACACGGGTTTTTTGATAGCGGCTCATTTCTTCCAAACGTCCCGCCTTTTCCTTTTCTTTAAAACGGCGCTTTAAGAAAGGAATCACCCCTTCAAAGGGTTTTTTAGATCGGTAAGAACGCCCATCATCCACAATTTCCATAGGAATCACGTCGACACCAGAACCATGCAAGATAATATTTTGAATTTTCTCACAAAGCTCATTAAAAGGCACACGCAGAGAAAAGTGATAGTGTTCTGCAAGGGCGCCCAAAACTTGTAAATAATAAAAGGAAAATCCTCCAGACCAAGGTGCCACAGCGCCGTCTTCTAAACTGAGGGTGTGATCAGGAATAATTTTAGTGGGATCAAAATCAATCTGCACCCCCAATCCATCACACTTAGGACAGGCCCCAAAGGGACTGTTAAAGGAAAAAAGCCGTGGTTCAATTTTCTCAATCGTAAACCCTGAAACAGGACAAGAAAAACGAGACGAAAAAATGGTCTCTTCACCCGTGTCAAGCTTTTCGGTCAAGACAAGCCCTTCTGAAAGCTTAAAGGCCGTCTCTACCGCCTCTGCAAGCCGTTGAGGCAATCCCGTTTCTTCCGAGTTAATGACCAAACGGTCAATTACCACCGAAATCGTGTGATTTTTTTTCTTATCCAAAATAGGAGTGTAATCAAGGTCATAGACGGAACCATCAATCTTGACCCTTTGAAATCCAGCTTTTTGAAGATCAATCAGATCTTTCCGATATTCCCCCTTTCGACCGCGTACCAAAGGAGCCATGATATAAAAACGTGTCCCTTCAGGAAAAAGTAAAATCTTATCTACAATTTGAGAAACAGTTTGGGCTTCAATGGGAAGATTTGTTTCGGGCGAATAGGGCGTACCTACACGCGCAAAAAGCAAACGCAGATAATCATAAATTTCTGTAACGGTTGCAACCGTCGAACGAGGATTTTTGGAAGTGGTTTTTTGCTCAATAGAAATGGCTGGAGACAGTCCCTCTATGCTATCCACATCTGGTTTTTGCATCAGCTCAAGAAATTGTCTGGCGTAAGCGGATAAACTTTCCACATAACGACGCTGGCCTTCCGCATACAGGGTATCAAAAGCCAAAGAGGACTTTCCTGATCCACTCAGGCCTGTAATCACAACCAATTTGTCGCGAGGAATAATCAGATCAACGTTCTTAAGATTGTGTTCCCGAGCACCTCGAATATCAATTATATTTTGCATGGATGCTTTCAGATGCCCCCTTTTTTTCAATATTTTATTGAACGAGAAATAAGCCAATCGGTCAACAACGAAAGAAGCACTGTTTTTTAATAAAAATCAGGGATTTTTTTCTTTTGGCTTACAAAAGGGGATTCCATGACATCGGATACACTGCGTTTAAAATTTGTTGCTGATCTTGAAAAGCTTTTTGAGATGGCCCTTGAAAAAGAGAACTTTACCATTGCCTTAAAAGCGAAAGAACTTTTGGGCCGGGAACGTGGGTATTTTCGTCTTCCTGAAAAGAGCCCCTCCCTTTTTCCTCTGGATTTACAAGCCCTCAACGATGACCAGCTTTCAACCCTTTTAAGCCGACTCAAGGAATACGCGCCTCAAGATTCCTCCATAGATAAGCTCTAGCTCTTTGATGTCTGACAGAAGAACATTTTCGTTGACTTGATGAATCGTGTTCTTGGGCTGTCACAGGATTTTTTCTTCCCGTAGTAAAAAATTTCGCTTAATTTTTGCCATAAAAAGATATAAAATTTATTAAAGCAGTATTTTAAAGATAAAAGGATATTTTTTATGTCAAGAAAATTTTTGATTATGATTGGCCTTCTGGTCTATGGAACTGAAGCTTTTGCGACAATTGATGACTGGAGTCACGAGAATTTCGTTCTAGCACGGCCCTCTGCCTTCAGGCAAATAAAGGCAATTCATTCAATGTTAGAAGAAGAAGTTATCTACACCATAAAGATTAGTGAAGGATCAGCATATTGGGTTAAGTGCACCAATTTTGTTCTGTCTACAATATCTGAAAATTTATCTATTAAAAGCATCAAAAATTTTATTACGGAGCAAGCTTCTGGTGCTGAGGTCCGGGAAAGGTATTTTAATAGCTTGATGGAGGTCCGGAAAATCCCGGATTCGGACCCACGAAAAGCTCTTAGAGGGCAAAGGGGCGTTTTTGCAAAAGAAGACATTCCGGCAGAAAAACTTCTAGGAATTTATTCTGGTGTTTACACAGTCGAGTCAAAAGAGGGCCACACATTGGATCAAATCGCCGAATGGGAATGGCAGAATCAAAAAAGGGGAAAAGGATGTAAGGAATCAAGGTGTTACGCAATGAAAGGATGGGCCATTAAGAACAAGCAGAATATTATTTTAGAGGGATATGGTCATCTCTCTCCCATGTCTTTAATAAATAGCATTAATCCGAAGGCGCCAGAAAACAGTCATAATATATTTTTCTGCTTTTTTATGAAAAAAGGAGAGCTCCCTGTTGCTGTGTGTTTTTCACAAAAAGAGATAAAAAAAGGACAAGAGCTTCTATTTGATTATACCGGTTTGTTAAAATCACATCATAAAGGACAAATAATAGAAAACTTGGCACTTGTTACACTAAAAGAGACCTTAGGTTTCGACGATGACACCGCAGCAAAAAATTGGTTGGAAGAAGTTTTTAAGGGTGATTTTGACGAAAAATATCCAAAAAAGACTCTTTGTCAAAAAGAATCTAATGCATTGTCAGAATATAGGAAACATTCATTTCAGGGCTTTGACATCAATTTTAAACTTGCTCTTACCCTAGTGCAGGATAGTCGACCTCACCTATTACCTGGGATGAGAAAAGTATATGACTTTAAAGGCAATGAAGTCTCTCCCCTTTAATATCTTATAAAGATCCCTATGAGCCCTCCTGATCGGGGGGCTTTTTAGACAAGCCCTCAACGATGACCAGCTTTCAACCCTTTTAAGCCGGCTCCAGAAATACGCGCCTCAAGATTCCTCCATAGATAAACTCTAGCTCTTCTATATCTGAGAGAAGAACATTTTCGTTGACTTGATGAATCGTGTTCTCAGGCAATCCACACTCAATCACAGGGGCTAAGTGAATCAGAAATCGACCATCTGTCGTACCGCCTGAGGTATCAAGTTTTGGATTTTTTCCTGTACACATTTCTAGAGCTTCAGCAATTTTCTGAATCCAGGGGGTTTTTTCTGTTAAAAAAGCCTCTCCATGAAGGGAGAGGTTCAAGGAATGTTTGCCAGCCTTTTTCTGACACACGTGCCGTATTTGTTCGCACAAGGTTGTGCCTTGATGTTGTGTGTTAAAACGCAAGCCAAAACGAGCTTCAGCAGCACTAGGGATAATATTCGTGACAGGGTTGGCCACATCAACAGAGGTAATCTCTAGTCGCGATGGTTCAAATACCTCCGTTCCGCTATCAAGAGGCATCTCCATAAGATCCTTTAAACAATCGATTAAGCGCGGAATTGGATTGTCTGCCAAGTGAGGATAGGCGATATGACCTTGTGTTCCTGAAACCCTTAAATGCCCCGTCACACTTCCTCTTCGGCCGACTTTCAACATCTCTCCCACAGGCCCTGGACCGGTAGGTTCGCCAATCAAGAAAAAATCCGGTTGGATGTTTCGTTCTCTTAACCAAGGAACCATCCTTTGAAGGCCGTCGATGGCTGGGCCCTCTTCATCACTTGTCAGCAAAAGACTGATACGTCCTTGAGAGGGATTGTCCATTATAAAGGTTCGTGTCGCTCCTAGAAAGCATCCAATCGCCCCCTTCATATCCGCCACTCCCCGTCCCCAAAGGCGGTCTTTCTCAATCACCCCTTCAAAGGGGGGGACAACCCATCCCTTCAGATCTCCAGGCGGGACAACGTCTACATGTCCCGCAAAACATAGATGGGGATTTCCGACGCCGCGTGTTGCGTAAAAATTTGTGACGTCTCCAAAAGAGACGCGTGTTATCTCAAAGCCTAATGGTTTAAGAAATTCTTCTAGTACCTCAAAGCATCCCCCATGATGAGGGGTCACGCTTGGGCATCGCAAAAGGGTTTGAATGAGGGAAAGTGTTGTCATTTAAAGACGCAACAGGTCATTAAGAGCAGTTTTTTTGCGCGTCTTAGGATCCACCTGTTTTACAATAACCGCACAGTTAAGCCCTAACAGGGGATTTTCAGGAGACGCCAAGGATCCTGGCACGACCACAGAGTAAGCAGGAACACGTCCATAAGTGATCTCCCCTGTATCACGGCGAACAATTTTTGTGGAGGCACCAACCATGACATCCATCCCTAAAACAGACCCTTCCTCTCCTACAACACCTTCTACGATCTGGCATCGTGCCCCTAAGAAACAATTATCTTCAATAATCACAGGAGAGGCCTGAGGAGGCTCTAAAACGCCTCCGATCCCCACTGCATCGGACAAATGACAGTTTTTCCCAATCTGCGCGCACGAGCCAATACGAACATGGGTATCAATCATGGTGCCTTCATCCACAAAGACGCCTGTGTTAATAAAGCTAGGCATTACCACCACCTGTGGCGCGAGAAAAGTGCCGTGCCTCACAATAGCCCCAGGGGCGATACGAAAGCCTGTTTTTTCAAAATCAGGCGTGGTCCAGCCCATACATTTGAGGGGAATTTTGTCATAGGAAGTGGTGGAAGCACTTGTTTGAACTGTTGCTTTCGTGTGTTTGAAAAATAAAAGGATTGCTTTTTTGATCCAAGTGTTAACGGACCAACCCTCAGGTGTTTTATGAGCGACTCTTAAAAACCCTTGATCTAATGCAGAAAAAATAATTTCCAGCATTTGAGGATCGCATGTGCTCTCTTCTTCCCAAACACGCTCAATTTCCTTTTTTAAATCTAGATTTTCCATCAAGAAAGAGGCCTTTTTCTTTGGGGTGAAAAATGATCTTTTAAAGTTTTTCGATCTATGTCAAGAATACCTTAAGGATCTTTGGAAGAGTATCTTTTCTGAAGAGGCATTTATTGCGGGTGTGGTGGAACTGGTAGACACGCCAGATTTAGGTTCTGGTGACTCACGTCGTGGGGGTTCAAGTCCCTCCGCCCGTACCAGTAAATAGAAGGGCTTCTTTTCAAAGGAGAAGGCTTGGTAACAAGGTAAAAATAGATATGTCAAATGCAACAACAACAGAAGTTTTAAACAAAGGACTGAAAAGACAGTTCCATGTAGAGGTTCCTTCTGACCATGTGCAGAAGAATGTTGATCTCTTAATCCGAGAAAAGGGCAAAAAATATAAAGAGAATGGATTTCGCCCAGGAAAAGTGCCTCTCGCGCGCTTGCAAGAAATCTTTGGTGGAGCTGTTTTAGAGGATGCAATTAAGCAAACAGTTCAACAAACAGTTGCTGCTTTTCTGAAGGAAAAACAACTTAATCCTGTTTTAAAGCCCGAATATACTGTTGAATCCTATGATGATGAAAAGGGCCTTTCTTATAAGATTGACCTAGAACTTTTTCCCGAAGTACCGGAGATTTCAGAAGAAGGTCTCGAAATTCAAAAGGTCTCTTGCCGTATTTCTGAAAAAGAAGTGGAGGATTTTGTCATTTATCTGGGCCATAACCTGCATGAGTTCCCGCAACTTGACTCCCGCCGGAGGAACCTGTGCTTTAAAACAACCATCCACCGCCTTATTGGAGGCGGTATGATGCATCCAGGGACAAATCCCGCAGATGCGGTTGACAATCTTGGGCACTTCTTCGGCCGGCCGTCCCTCGATAAATTTCTCGAAACCCCGCAAGGCCATCACGTTCAGGCGAGTATCAGCCACATTACCGTCATCATCCAGTTGGATGGCGATCCGGGCATGACCCTCGATGCGGGTTAGCGGCTGGATATTAATCGTCCTCTTCCCTGGCCGGCAGCCATGGGCAAAGGCGCTATCGGCATTAGTCTCAATGATTTTCTGTCCCATATTTTATCTCCTTATCCCC
>CAZGKG010000065.1:0-6242 GCA_964525615.1 uncultured Rickettsiales bacterium
TGAACCTCTCCTCAAAAATCGCCGCTTCGTCTTCTAGACAATGGGGGGCAGTGTAATAAGAAACAGAGCTGTTCCGACAGCCGCGATCTCTATAAGATTAGGGTTAGGCGCAATAGTTCAAGGTTTCTGAAGTTCCCACAAGAGTGAACCAAGTGGCAACAATTTCTTTAGAGCAAACGAGTCGTCCTGTACAAAGATCTGGTGAAATAACAGAGGAAACTATAGAAAATTGGCGAACCTGTTATAGAGAGTTCAGAGACGGATCGAATGCCAATTGTTTTATTGTGTGCCTCAATGCCATTCCGCGTGATTATCCTGCGCCAGGAATTGCTCACAACAAAGTTATGATCTTTGATGGCCGCTACGTTTTCACAGGCTCTTTTAACTTTTCGAAAAGGACAAAAATGCGAAATGCAGAAAAAATTCTCCTCATAGATGAGCCTTCCTTAGCTCCAGCTTTATACAGAAAACTCCAAGAAAAAAGCGACGCTGGCAAAAAAAGTGAAGGCTAGATTGAAAGCATAACTGGAAATCAGAGTTTTTCTAAAATAAGTTATCGGGCCTATGAGCCTGATCCATGCTCAACTTAAGATGTCATGGTAACACCTTCATGGGAAAAGGGAGAATTTTTTAGAAAGTAGCAGAAGACCACCTATTAAAATGAGTGGCCTTAGATTTAAAGCTTGGCTTGTGACTAGGAGCCTTTGTAAAAAAAACGAATGAATTTACCATTTTGACCAACCTAAACCCATTCCCCGGGATCAAGAGCTCTAATTTCGCGTAGATCATATGCTGCAGTGCTTAAAAAATAACTTAATGCTTCATAAAATCCAATAGAACCAATTTGTGCTTCTTGATTTTCGGAAAAAGCTTTGAAAAAACCAGGATCAATTGATGCTGTCCATTGAGGAACAGCTTTTTGATAGAAACCATTGATGGCTGCGATATTTAATTTCTGATGTAATTCTGGATCCTGAATTCCTAGAAAAAATCTCGTGTTTCCCAATTCTCCGTTCAACTCATCCATTATGTCCCAGAATCTTTCGGGAAAAGCGTCTATATAAGCAACCAATTGCGACTCAAGTATCGTGTCCTTCATAGAAAGCTTGGCCCCCATCATCAGTTCTGTTGGCTTTAAACTTTTATTTTTGTTTTTAAGGCTACACAAGATTGGACCATCAATTTTATCTTTCCACTCTTTGTTAACCCTCCGACAAGATTTTCGATCTTCTGCGGTTAGATACTTTTGAAAAATTTCTCTCTGTATGAGATCGGGAAGATCACTGAAAGGGAAAGTTTCCTGAGGAGGGGCTGCGTCCAATAATGCAGTACAACAACCTAAAAAAATCACAGAAAAAAAGAAGTTTTTCATCGATTTTTTTTGTCATTTTTTTTTATGAAACAGTTGAAATTTCAGGATTAAAATTTTTTGCCTATTCTGGATATACTTTAAATATTTCCTCATTAACCTTGAGGCGGCTGACTCATAGGACTGAGTCTTTTTGCAGAGAAATGATCAGATCTTGCGTGATTCTTGAGTAGTAACCCCTAGGGTCTGTCATCAATTAGGTTGACATTTTGAGTTAATTATTTTGAATTGAGATAAATTTTTTCTCAATGGGGCGTTATGGTTTACGGGACGATCAGGACCTTGAGCTTCAGCAATTTGTCATCGATCATCTGCGCTCATTTCAGTGATCTCCTGAGCAAACCCTAGGCCCTCTGAAACACAGACAAACCCTGCATTGAAACGTCTCCCATGAATCCATCTACGTCTTGATTTACACAAAACCAAAGCAGAAACTCTGGCGCCATCTTCTTCGCCGAACAACCAAACGGGTCTTGCGAAAATACTGAAACGCTAGAGGGCTCGCATCTTTCTGATAGAGTCCACCCACGATCGCCCCGAATGCGTAGGATTTAGCTATTTTGAAAGAGATTTGATGAGCGGCAAGAAAAGAAACTCAGAACGTCCTGGTGAGTCACGAGCGCAAAACACGATTTATTTAAGGCATGCACCTCACCAAAAAAAACGCTCAAGTCACAGCAGCGCCGGTACTCAAGTTTCTAAAGCACCTGAAAAAAGAACATCTCAAAATCTTACCTTAGATCATGGAGGCGAATTCGCAAGACACACAATGGGTCCAAGACGTTTGGGCTTCAGACTTAATTTTTGCGACCCCTATGCCTCCTGGCAAACAGGGGCGGCGAGAATTCAAATGGACATTTGCCCAGAGACCTGCCTCGGAAAACGGATCTTCAGGCACTCACGCAGAAAAAATTCGATGAAACCATCCTCACCCACACCCTCAACCCCAACTCCAACCCCAAAAAATGCCTTCATTGGACGACTTTTCTCAAGGCTTTTTATCAATATCTAAATATTCAATTTCTTGCAGTTCAAGCTTGAGTGCGCTACACAAAAACTTTAATATTTAATTTTTACACACGATTATTAAAAATAATTTATTTTATTTTAACAGTTTGGTATTTTCGCAATAATGTTAAATAAAAATTGTATAGGTTCATGAAATGAAAAATTTTTTAATGGCTTCTGTCCTTTTATTGGGGACTTGTTTTACAGTAAACCCTCTTTATGCAGAAGATAACGCGGCAAAACCTAAGGTTGCTGTCATAAGAAAAGAAGTTCAAAGAACACTTTGGGGGGTAAAAATATCTCCCTATGTGCTAAAAGTACTTATTACATTGGCAGAAAAAAATGTCCCCTATAAACTTGAGGAAATTTTGCCTACAATGCTTTTGAAGGCGACAGACCAGAAAGTTCCGGAAATTTTATTAAAAAACAGTCCTTTTGGAAAAATTCCTGTCTTTCAAGAAAAGAACCTTAAGAGTCACGAGGAATTTATCATATCTGAGTCATCCGTTATTATGGATTATCTTAACGAAACCGTAGAAGCGACGTCTCTTCGTCCCAAGTGTCCAAAAGCAAATGCACGAGTCTCATTCTATATCAGATATGGGGATGACGTGCTTGCGCCAATAACTCATAAGATTCTTTTTGAGAGTGTTGTCAAACCAAATGTTTTAAAAGAGAAAACAGACTCCGCTCTTGTTGAGAGTCTCTTGAAGGAAAAACTTCCTGTTGTTCTTGATTTCCTTGAGGAAACACTTGCCGATAATAGAACATGGATTGCAGACACAAAAAACTTCTCTCTTGCAGACATTACAATTGCTTCTCATTTGATAACACTTTCAAATGCCGGGCTGAATCTTGATGAAACAATAGGGGAAAAACGACCCAACCTTCTCAAATACATGAGCAAAATTTTAAATCGTCCATCTGTTAAGAAGGTTTTAGGTTAAGCAACACAAAGAAAAAGTTTCACAAGGGTGCGCTGATTAGTTGGCGCACTTAGTCTTGAAGTGAAATTGATTCAATGTTTAGATTTTCATTAAAGGCCTCGAGAGGATTTGTCCAATTGAGGTCTCGTTCTATGAGGTTAAGGCTTTGGATGATATCATCGAATTGCAACTTCTTAGCTGAACCGCTTCGAGAGGTGTTCGGGGCCAGTCTCCTCCCGGAAGCTCATTTGAACCCCCTCTTTTTTGCACTCCCTGTCACTTAAGGAAAAGTGCTTGTATTTTCTCTCCCCCCCTTTTTTTCTGTCTGTGTTTTACGATCAAACAGTTTTAGGTGCGCTCCTTCATTTTAAAACAGGCCGGTCCTTTTCAATAAGTGGTCCTCTGTATATAAGAATAATAAACTTTGATAGAGAAATCTGAGGGATTTGTGGACAGTTCAGACACTTTATTGCCAAAAAACCTTGAGGCGGAGCAGGCGCTTTTAGGGGCTTTATTTCATGATAATGGGCTTTTAGAAAAGGTTTCTGATTTCTTGCGCCCCGAGCATTTTTCTGAGCCTCTCCATGGGCGTATTTTTGAAGCTGTTGTTCATTTTTCTCAAAAGGGACAGATGGCAAATCCCATTACATTACGCAATTATTTTAAGGAAGACGAAGTTGTTTTAGAAAAGGGCGGGGAGGATTATCTGGTCACGTTATCGGGGCTTGTGATTTCCTTTTCCAACACGGCGGATTATGGTCGTCAGATCTATGATTTGTACCTGCGCCGTCAATTGGTCTATTTGGGAGAAGAGGTGATCCAAATGCGCGCACCTATGCTCTTGAAAAAGAAGCAACCACTCAAATTGAGAGTGCGGAACGTCGTCTTTTTGATTTGGCCACCTTGGGTCAAGCAGAACGTGGGTTTCAAAATTTTGGCCAAGCACTGTCTCAGGCGATCTTAACGGCAGAAGTCGCCTTTAAAAGAGATAGTCATGTGGTGGGGGTGACGACTGGGTTTTTAGATATGGATCATATGTTAGGCGGTCTCCATTCCTCTGATTTAATTATTGTTGCAGGGCGTCCGTCCATGGGAAAAACGGCTCTTGCCACAAACATGGCCTTTAATGCTGCTCATGCCTATCTAAAAGGGGAGAAGGGGGGAGGGGGACGGGTCGCCTTTTTTTCTCTGGAGATGTCAGCAGAGCAGTTGGCTTTAAGGTTGTTAGGTCAGGAAACGGGCATTTCTTCTGATCGTATTCGCAGAGGCTCCATTACCCAGGAGGATTTTCCAAAATTTGTGGATGTGTCTCGTCAGTTGAGTAAGTTACCTTTGTTTATTGATGACACGCCTGCCCTTTCAGTGGCGGCTCTTCGCACAAGGGCGCGTCGTCTGCAACGGCAAGGGGGTCTTGAGCTGATTGTAATTGATTATCTTCAGCTGATGACATCAGGGAAAGCGAATGCAGAAAACAGAGTGCAGGAAGTCTCGGAGATTACACGCGGTCTTAAGGGACTTGCTAAAGAATTAAATGTGCCCGTTATTGCTATTTCACAGCTTTCTCGTTCTGTTGAACAACGAGACGATAAAAGGCCACAGCTTTCCGATTTAAGAGAATCGGGCTCTATTGAGCAGGATGCGGATGTTGTGATGTTTGTTTATCGAGAGGAATACTATATGTCTCGTCAAAAACCTGGGGAAGACTCAGAAAAGATGACCTCCTGGCAAAAACAGATGGAGACGGTTCATAATCTTGCGGAAGTGATTGTTGCAAAACAGCGCCATGGTCCAATTGGCACTATTACGTTACATTTTGAGGGTATGCTTACAAAGTTTTCTAACTTTACTCCTAAGGAAAGGTTGCCTTATGCCCGTTCTTGATCCTGTGCTTTCATCCTCTTCCATAGGAGGGCTCCCAGAAACCGCCTCTGTGGTGATTGACGTTGATTTAGATGCGCTGGCTTATAATTATCGTTTTATTGAATCCTATATTGGCCCTCAGCGTTTGTGCGTTCCCGTAGTGAAGGCAAATGCTTATGGATTGGGGATGGGCCCTGTCGCTCAACATCTCTCCCATGTGGGGGCAAGTCATTTTTTTGTGGCAACTGTGGAAGAAGGCCTTTCTTTAAGAAAAAGTCTGCCTTTTGCCCAGATTTATCTTTTGAATGGGATTTGGTCGGAATGTGCTCTTGAGGTGGCACAAGCCCGTCTCATACCGGTTTTATCGAGTCTCCACCAGATCCGATTGTGGCAAGAAGCCGCACGTTTTCTAGAGATCTCTCTTCCTGCAATTTTTCAGGCGGAGACGGGGTTAACCCGCTTAGGTTTGTCCTTGGAGAATTTGAAGACCTTGGCCGACACGCCAACCCTTTATGAAGGGATTCTGCCCAAAGCCCTTATGACGCATCTGGCTTGTGCCTATCTTCCGGGCCATCCTTATAATCAAGAGCAAAAAAAGCGTTTTGATGAAGCCTTGGTTTTTTTTCCCCATTTAAAGGCCAGTCTCGCAGGCTCGGGAGGACTTTTTCAAGGAAAGGAATATCTTTACGATTGGGTGCGACCAGGACGTTTACTCTATGGTTCTACCTTTACAGCGGAAGAATCTTTTTCTGACAAAGTGCGTTCTGTTGTGACCTTAAGGGTACGTATTTTACAAATTCAAGAGGTAGCGCAAGGTCAGTCTATTGGGTATGACCAAACCTTTGTTTCACAGCGACCGATGCGTGTTGCTACTTTGGGAATAGGATATGCGGATGGGTATTTTCGTTCCCTCAGTAATCAAGCGTGGGCGATCATGGGGGGCGTGCAGGTTCCCATTGTGGGGCGCGTGTCTATGGATTTGATGACGGTGGATGTAACCGATGTTCCTGAATCTATCCTTCAACAGGAGGGATGGGTCACCCTTTTAAATAAAGAGCTCACCGTTGATTGGTTGGGGG
>CAZGKG010000066.1:0-6175 GCA_964525615.1 uncultured Rickettsiales bacterium
TCATAGGGTAAGGGACAAAGAGATTCTTGAAGAGGAGTCAAGAGTGTATGAGGTCTTTCAGCATCTGGCCATGCCTTCTCAATCCACAAGAAAGAAAAAACAAGGATTAAAAAAAAGCGGGTAAAATACATTGACTCAAACATCACATTGACAATAAAAAACATTGTTACAAAAAGATTTTCATAAATCTAGAGTGTATCGCGTAAACGATAAAAATTATAAAGAAAAGATTTTTTTTATGGGAGACAAAGAGAACAAAAGACTTGCCAGAAAAGGCTAGGCCCATTTTCAAAATTTTGAGAACGAGTGAGATTCTGTCAGGTGTGAGCTGCATGAGGGATAGAATATAAGGGACTTGTCCTGTCGAATGTTGTTGAGCGCGCCCATACAAAAGAAAAGAACTTCTATGATCCAAACTCGCACAGTACTGTCAGATCAAAGGAAGAGTGGTCGGGAAGTCCTTAAAAAGCCCATACAACAAAACAACAAGGGTTTTTTGGTGGTGTGTCCCCCATTTTTCCTCAATAAAATTAAGTTTGGAAAACTTGTAGTTGTAAGAACCCTCTTGTAAATCCATTTTTTGCAACCTGTAGAGTGCTGCATTTTTTGAGGATGATCCCATGATTTTTCTTGAGAGTTTTTTTCAATCAAGGATCTCGAAAAAGTTGTCTCTCAAGCAACATCTTCAAAAATTCTTCATACCTAAGAGAAATAACTTAATGAAGGGCTATCCGCGTCGTCTGGCACCTCAAAGGCCAAAATTATACTTTGAGATGGCGCCAGAAGATATGGGAAATGTTCTTAGTTGAGGACACATCCCCCCACCCAATCAAAAGCAGTGTATTACTGACACGCATCCTTTAAGGTTTTTCCTGGTTTTAACCTGACTTGATGGCTGGCTGCAATTATAAGCTTTTCCCCTGTACGAGGATTTCGGCCTTCCCGTGCTTCCCTCTTGGCTATAGAGAAATTTCCAAAACCAATAAAACTGACCTCTTCTTTTTTTCTAAGAGCGTCTGTTACAGCTTCGAAAAAAGCATTAACAACCTTTTCACATTCAGCTTTTCCCAACCCAGTTTTTTCTTTTACAAAATTGACCAAATCACCTTTATTCATAAGTCTTCCTTGGTTTAGGTTCTTGTTAAATTTCTTATAACGTTCCTTCAAAATTTTGTCATGAGAAAAAATGAGAAAAGACAAGAGTTTTTCAAGCTTTCCCAAAATTTTTCAAAATCCAAGAAAGCTTAAGAGGGGATAATGCAATTAAGAATAAAAAGAACACCTAATTAAATTAAGAGAAAACTGTCTAAAAAACTCTTATCTGAAATAAATGAAAAAAAATTTCTTAAACGCGTCTGGAATACCACTCAACAATTAATTGAGGATCCATTCTTACAGGATAAGGAATATCAGCAAGACCCGGAGACCTCAAAATGCGTCCTTTCAAGTTTTTATGATCCACCTGAATGTAATCCGGAACATCCCGCTCACCCGACTGAACAGCGCCTATTACAAGGGGAATTTGTCGTGACGATTCTCTAACCTCAATCTCGTCTGTGTCTTTCACAACATAAGAAGGAATGTTCACCCGACGCCCATTAACCAAAACGTGACCATGGTTCACAAACTGACGAGCTGCGAAAACAGTTGGTACAAATTTCATACGATATACGATCGCATCCAGCCGTCTTTCGAGAAGATTTAGGAAATTCTCCCCTGTATCCCCTTTGCGACGCGCTGCTTCTTTATAAAAGCGACGAAACTGCCTCTCACCAATATTACCATAATAACCACGCAGCTTCTGTTTAGCCGCCAACTGAAGACCGTAATCTGATGTTTTGGATCCACCCCCTCCTCCAGCATTCTTTTGGCCATGCTGACCGGGTTTGTATTCCCTTACGTTTACAGGGCTTTTAGCACGCCCCCAAAGATTTACCCCATAACGACGATTAATTTTATACTTTGATTGAAGGCGTTTGGTCATGCGTAAAAAAAAATCCTCTAAAGTCTCAAAATCGTGAGAAGATACCAAGACTCTAGGCGCAAGGACTCCTTTCTGTCAATCCTCTTATTCCTAAAAAAACCTTTCCATCTAAATCTCTTCTTTTTCGTCCTCTGTGCTGGAAATATGTAAGTTATGGGTCGCAAAGATCTTTTGGAGCTCGGGATCCTCTGATTCTTGAGGGTCCATCTCCTCAAACAATTCCTCCTCTTCAACGGTTAACTCAACGGCAAAAACCAAAGAACTCGTCGACAAAAAGAGAACCCCACTTAAACGTAGCGATAAATTTCTGAGCATCATTTTCAACCAAATAAGGACAAAGCACAGGATCTAAAATGACCTTAAAAAAACAAAAAAATCTTAATTGGTTGTTTTTTTCAAAAAAAGTTTCTAGCCTTCGTGGGTAATGCTCTGAGTCAGCTGAGAAGTATAAGCCATCGCGAGAGCTGAAACGATAAAGGTGCAATGAATCACAACCTGCCATAAAAGTGTTTTTTCAGAGAGATGTTCCACGTTAATAAAGGTTTTGAGTAAATGAACCGACGAGATCCCAATAAGCGCCAAAGAAAGTTTAATTTTCATTGTGTTAGCATTCACGTGAGCAAGCCATTCGGGGACATCCGGGTGTCCTTCCGCGAGAAATTTCGATACAAAGGTTTCGTATCCTCCAATGATAACCATGATCAAAAGATTAGAGATCATCACAACATCAATAAGACCTAGAACGGTCAACATAATATGGGTTTCATTCGTACGAGAAAGACTTGAAAGAAGATGGCCCAGTTCCAAGGTGAACTCATAGACATAAACTCCTTGAACAATGATCAATCCCAAGTAAAGGGGTGCTTGGAGCCAACGGCTTGCAAAAATTGTTAAGCCCAAATTTTTTAACAAAAAGGATGGGGTGTTTTTCATTTGTATGTTCCTTTGTAAGTGTGGGGGTTTCCCATAGCCAAATCTCTTTTTTTCCTTTAGATAATGAAGTGAGTTTCTGTCAACAAAATAGTAGTGAATCGATGACCTCTCCTTTAGACGAATCTTCATCATACAATTCCGACTCTATTAAAGTTCTACGCGGTTTGGATGCCGTCAGAAAAAGACCCGGAATGTACATTGGAGATACCGACGATGGGTCAGGGCTTCATCATATGGTTTACGAGGTGGTAGATAATGCGGTTGATGAGTCTTTAGCGGGATTTTGTACAGAAATTTTTGTATGCCTCAATGGGGATGGGTCCGTCACAGTCCGGGACAATGGTCGTGGGATTCCTGTAGACATCCATTCGGAAGAGGGGGTCTCTGCTGCAGAGGTTATTATGACGCAGCTCCATGCGGGAGGTAAATTCGATCAAAACAGCTATAAGGTTTCCGGGGGCCTTCATGGCGTTGGCGTTTCTGTTGTGAACGCTCTTTCCTCTCGATTGGATTTAACTATTTGGCGTGACGGAAAAAAGTACCAAATGCATTTTCTCCATGGCGTTCCTCAGGGGTCCTTAGAAATGACGGGAGAGGCTGCGCCAAAACAAACCGGGACAGAAGTGACTTTTTTACCTTCGGGCGATACCTTCACACAACGGGTTTTCGATTTTTCGACTCTTGAACATCGGTTCCGAGAGCTGGCTTTTTTGAATACTGGCATTCGTCTTTTGTTGAAAGATCAACGGGAAATTGAACCAAAAGAGGTCCTTTTGCATTATGAAGGGGGCGTTGAATCCTTTGTAAGATACTTAGATCGCTCCAAAAGCCCCCTTCACACCCCTCCCATCGTCATTCAAGGGGGACGAGATGGGATGGTACTCGACATTGCGATGGAATGGACCGATGTCTACCATGAAACGATGTTGTGTTTTACGAATAACATTCCGCAACGAGATGGAGGAACCCACCTGGCCGGTTTTCGAGCGGCCTTGACTCGTGTCGTCAACGCTTATGTGCAGGCTCATCCTACGGGGAAAAAGGATAAAACAAACCTTACAGGGGATGATATTCGAGAAGGTTTAACCTGTGTCCTGTCCGTCAAGGTTCCCGATCCGAAGTTTTCCTCTCAAACAAAAGACAAGCTTGTTTCCTCAGAGGTACGGCCTGTGGTGGAGAGTATTCTTTCAGAAAGGCTGGAACAATGGCTAGAAGAACACCCCGCTGAAGGAAAGAAAATCGCGGTTCGTGTGGTAGAGGCTGCTCTTGCCCGAGAAGCGGCACGAAAAGCGCGAGAGTTAACACGACGTAAAGGCGCTTTGGACATTGCCTCTTTGCCAGGAAAATTAGCCGATTGTACAGAAAAAGACCCGGCCTTAAGTGAGCTTTTTATTGTTGAGGGGGACAGTGCGGGTGGTTCCGCAAAGCAAGGTCGCAACAGAATGTTTCAAGCTATCTTGCCTTTACGAGGCAAGGTGCTCAATGTGGAAAAGGCGCGCTTTGACAAAATGCTAGGTTCTGAACAAATTGGGACCCTGATTATGGCTTTGGGAACGGGAATTGGTTCTGAAGATTTTGATGAAAACAAAGTACGCTATCATAAGATTATTTTAATGACGGACGCCGACGTAGATGGCAGTCACATTCGAACACTTCTTTTAACCTTTTTCTTTCGGCATATGCGCCCTCTTTTGGAAAAGGGCTATCTTTATATTGCACAGCCCCCTTTATTTGGTGTTAAGCGGGGGTCAAGCCACCTCTATTTAAAAAATGAAGAAGCGCTGAACCAGTTTCTTGTAGCTTCTGGCATTGATGGGCTTCATTTGCGCCTGCAATCGGGAGAGCAGATCGCAGGAGAGGATCTACGAAGATGGGTGGAAAATGCAGGTAAAATGGCAGAATATATTGGAATTCCTGCGCGTTATGTGGGCAGTCAATTCGTTCTTGAACAAGCCCTGGTGGTCGGAGCCTTTGAAGATGATCTCTTTGAGAAAGATCCCTTAAAGGTAGGGCACTTGATCACCGAACGTCTCAATCAGATTAGCCTTCCAGGGGCTCAGACATGGGAAACCCATTTTCAAGAGGAAAGGCGCCGTCTTATTATTGGGCGTTTCTCCCAAGGTATGCGTGAAGAATATACGATCGATGGGAATCTTTTAAAGACGGCTGAAATCTATCAGTTAATAGAACTTGCCAAAAATTATCGAGATCTTTATACACAAGCTCCCCTTTTTAAGTATAAGGAAATCGAAAAAAAAGTTTGGGGACCGTGCACCCTCTGGCAGCTTGTGGTTGATCAAGGACGTCGAGGCTTAAGTATTCAGCGTTACAAGGGATTGGGAGAGATGCTTCCAGGTCAACTTTGGGATACCACATTAGACCCAGAGGCACGGACTTTGCTTCAAGTTAAAATACATCATGCCGATGAAGCGAATGAAGTTTTCTCAATTCTTATGGGAGACGTTGTTGAACCACGCAGGGAATTTATCTATGAAAATGCTCTTAAAGTGCAGAATTTAGATACATAGAAGGAAAACGTTCCTCTGTCTTCGTCCCCTGGAAAGCCTTCTACTAAGAAAACATTTGCTACGCGGAAACGTTTGGCCCCGTGGTGGTGGCGTCTTTTTGCACGAATTTTTCGTTTCATTCTTGTGTCCTCTCTTCTAGGCGGCGTGATCTTGGGAGGTGTTGTTTTTTACTTAAGTCAGAACCTTCCTGACATCCAAGAAATTTACACGACATTTCGAAGGCCAAGCATTACCCTTTTTGATCAAAACGGCATCTTGCTTGCAACCTATGGGGATACTTACGGTGAGATGGTGGCGGTGGAATCTTTACCTCCCCATGTGGTCAATGCCCTTCTTTCTGTGGAAGATAGACGCTTTTTCGATCACTTTGGCATTGATGTTGTCGGAATTCTTCGTGCCATTTGGGTGAATTATCGTGCCGGAGTCGTCGTCCAAGGGGGCAGCACCATTACCCAGCAGTTGGCGAAAAATATTCTTCAAGCAAATCGTCTTTACGGTACGAATGACCGCTCCTTCAAACGCAAGGCTCAAGAAGCGATTTTATCCCTTATGCTGGAAAGCAAATTAACAAAAAAGCAAATTTTAACCCTTTATCTCAACCGCGTCTATTTTGGGGGAGGTGCTTTTGGTGTAGACGCTGCTGCCATGCGGTATTTTGGAAGGCATGCGCGGGACGTTAATTTATATGAAGCTGCTGTGCTGATGGGGCTTTTGAAAGCTCCCTCCCGTT
>CAZGKG010000067.1:0-6039 GCA_964525615.1 uncultured Rickettsiales bacterium
CGGCTTTTTTTAACCATCTTGCTGCTTCTTCAAAATTATTTTTGAGGTAATATTCCAGCCCAAGATCAAATTGAGCCCCCTGATCCCCTTGTTCCGCCTTTGAAAGGAGCAACTTTATGTCCTCTCCAGAAGCAACACCTTCACCAAATCCTTCATCTTCATCTTCTGCTGCTGCCGGGGCCCTTTCTATAAAAGTAACAGGCGTGCTTGAAAGAGAAATCTCATTTCCTTGTTCCTCAGCATCCCCCCTGTTCATCGCCCTTAAGGGGAAAGCGGTTGTCAAAAGCGTGAGGAAAATGTCGTATTAAGCTTTACCATTTTTGTCATATCAAAAAACCTTTTAAAAAATAAACAAATTCAAAACATTAGTTCTTTTGGCAAAAATATCAATGTTAATTGTGCAAAAAAGACACATCTTTTCCATAAAAGTCATCTCTATAACTCAAGGGGACTCAGCGCCTAGAGATCTGTGAATTTTAGAATTTGTCCTTCTCTCGCTACAAAAGACGAGGGGAAAAGAGCGATAATATTCTTTTCAATGACCTCAAGAGAGGCATCAGGATGTTCTGGGCAATGGTGGTAAAGAGCAATTTTTTTGACTTCTGCAGATTCTGCAAGACGTACAGCCTCTTGCCACGTGGAATGGCCCCACCCTTTATGTTCTTCCCAGGTTTCATCAGTATAGGTACTATCATAAATCATTAAATCTACACCGGCCACACCCTTTAAAATATGAGGATCTCTTGTGCCAGGAATATGTTCTGTATCGGTAACATAGGCTATCGATTTCCCTGCCACATCTAAGCGAAATCCTAAAGCGGTATCCGGATGATTCAAAGGGAATGTGGTGATCTGAAATCCTTCAAAATCAAGAATCTGTCCCGCCATAAGATCATGGAATGTTTTTCTTCCAGGAAAGAGGGAAAGAGGAACGGGGAAAAGTGGCGGGGAAAATAAAGTGGTGAGATAGGTTTCAACCCCTCCTAATCCCTTTAGCCCCCCACAAAAGAAGTCGGTAAGCCATTCTTCGTGCCACAGAGGCTTTAAGAAGGGAATCCCCATAATATGGTCTAAATGAACATGGGATAAAAATAAAAGAGTCCGGTGGGGAGGACGATCCATCATCCGATCTCCCAATGCCGCTAGACCAGACCCTGCATCAAAAATAATGGAGGTCGGTTCAATCCCTGCCCCTTCAATAAAAATTTCCGTACAAATGGTATGGGTTCCATACTGGGTGTAAGCACTTCCAGAACAAGGATGCACACCCCTGACCCCCCAAAAAGTAAGTGAGACATTTGGCACAGACAATAATAAACCCTATCTCTTGTATTCATTCGAATGAACGGTTATAGAGAAAAGATCAAGAGTTTCGCGCGGAGTGTAGCTCAGCCTGGTAGAGCGCCGCCTTCGGGAGGCGGAAGCCGGAGGTTCGAATCCTCTCACTCCGACCATTCCCAAATTTTCCCAGGAGAGATGTTCAACCTCTTTAAAATTTGACATTAAATCAAGATCTTTCTTTGAATTCTTTTACTTTATGAGTCCCATCTTGCCGTTAGAAAGTTTATTTTTCATAAAATGACAAATGGGGGAGTTTTTTTGCCGTTTTTTAATCGAAAAGATCTGAAAGAGACTCTTCATAGTGAATGCGACGAATAGCTTCTGCTAAAAGGGATGCAATGGAAAGTGTCTTAATTTTTCCCGAAACGTCGTGTGAAGAAAAAGGAATGCTATTTGTGCACGTTAAGGATTCAAGATCCGATTCTTGGATTCGTTGAATCGCTCCGCCTGAAAGAACCCCATGGGTTCCGTAAGCGCATACTTTCGAAGCCCCCGCTATCTTCAAGGCCGCCGCCGCATTACATAAGGTTCCCGCAGAATCCACAATATCATCAATTAAAATCGCCACACGATCCCGCACATCCCCAATCAAGTGCATTACTTCACTTTCTCCGGCCTTCTCACGCCTCTTGTCGACAATCGCTAAATCTGCATTCAGTTTTTTCGCCAAAGAGCGTGCTCGCACCACACCCCCCACATCTGGGGATACAATCAAAGGACGATCGTCTTGAAAAAGATGATCAATCTCTCTCGCAAAAAAAGGAGTCACAAACAAGTTATCCACAGGAATATCAAAAAAACCTTGAATTTGTCCGGCATGAAGATCAAGGGTCAAAACACGGTTCGCACCTGCCGTTGTTAACAAATCCGCCACAAGCTTTGCAGAAACCGGCGTCCGAGGACCCGATTTACGGTCCTGACGCGCATATCCAAAATAGGGCATACAAACAGTCACACGACTCACAGACCCTCTCTTGAGAGCATCCAAAACAACCAAAAGTTCCATTAAATGATCGTTTGCAGGAAAACACGTAGATTGCAACACAAACACATCTTGCCCCCGCACACTCTCGTGAATTTCGACGAAAACCTCATCATCTGCAAAACGCTTAATAGTCGTCTGGGTCAGGGGAATCCCCAACAGTTGTGAAACCTCCTGCGAAAGCCCAGGGTGACTCGTGCCCGCCAAAAGCTTCATAACAATTCTATCCCCTTTTTTATTCCGAAAGGAACCTACCACTTTTACTCTCAAAAGAAAAGCACGTGTCTGCTTCTGAAAACCCCAGAAAATTTTACGAGGAAGAGGTTCCTTTCCACCGATTGTGCACCCAAAACCATTGTTCGGGGCGTTCGCGAATCCATCCTTCTAACAGATGATTCATTTCCGTTAAAATCTCTTCCTCTTCCCTTTCTAGATCGAGAGGGGGATAAAAGGTCACTCGAAAAAAAGCGCCGCCTAAGCGTTCCACACGAAAAGGGACCAGTGGTGCCTTGAATTTTTGCGCCAAACGGACCGTTGTGGGAGCCGTCAAAGCAGGTCTTCCAAAAAAGGGTACAGGAGTCCCCTTGTCCATATGCTGATCAAAAAAAATTAAAAGATTCGCCCCTCTTTTGACCGTTTGAAGCAAATTTTTTAAACTATGGGAATCCTTGGGTAAAGTTTCTGCCACAAAAGGGCGTTGAATCTTTTCCACAAAAGAACGCATTAAGGGGTTGTTCGGAGGCCGGTAGAATTGGCAGATGGCCACTCCACAACGAGCGGCAGCCAACGTCACGATTTGCAAATTGCTTAAATGGGCGCCCACAAAAACCAAGGGCTCCTTATTTTCCTTAAGTTTTTCTAAAATTTCTCTCCCTTGAATTTCAATCCGATCTTGTGGAAACGAATCCCGAAATTCTTCTGGATGCGCATACTCTGCACCTAAACGGCCAAACCCATCCCACATCGCAATCCGAAGACGTTTGTTTTCTTCCTCCGACAATTCAGGAAAGGCCTGGGCTAAATTTTTTGAGGCCAGTCGATCTGCTTTAAAAAAAGGTCGGACAAAACGCCCCAACGCCCCCCCAGCAGCAGAGGCCCAATCAAGGGGCAAGGCCCGCATTCCATAGAAAAAAAAATAAAAACCAAAAATCTCTAAAATGTGGCGGATCTTTTTCAAAAAACTCACAGATACTGTCCTATTACATCCCAAACAGCCTCGGGATCCTCCCAAACCACCTTGATTTTGACACAAAAAATCTTTGGCTGAAAGGCCGCTGGCAGACGCATAAAATCTTTTTCGGTTGTCACAAGAGGAGCATTTTTTTCCCGAGAAATCTTCTCAAGTGCCATCAAATCCTTACAACGATAGGGAAAATGATCGGGAAATCCCCGGAAATCCACAACCTCTAACCCCAGATCTTCCAAGGTTCTTCGAAATTTATCAGGATACCCTAACCCCGCAAACGCCACAACCCGCTCTCCCTTTTTCAGAGAGACCGATGGCAAAAGAGAGGCTCTTAAAATAGGAATGGAGAGAGAAGGGGAAGGACCGGATCCAATCCATACAAGAGCATGCGCCCGACGCAATCCTTCCGCCAAGGGTTCTCTTAAAGGTCCTGCTGGAAAAACCTGCTCATTTCCATGCTGTTGGATGTCATTCATCACAATCAAGGACAGATCTTTATGAAGAGACTCATGCTGGTGGCCATCGTCCAAAAGAATCACCGTTTTCTTTTGGAAGGGGATTAAAAAAAGAGCGTTTGACCGTTGGCGTGAAACAAAAGTGGGCATTTCTTGTGCTAAAAGTAAGGCTTCGTCCCCTACCCTCCGCCAGTCATCGGTGGCGGCCACAGAAGAAGGTGCCTTCACATCCCCTCCATATCCCCGGCTTACCCCCACAGAATGAACGCCTTTCTCTTTTAAAAAAACGGCAAGAGCTAAGGTCACGGGGGTCTTTCCCGCCCCTCCCATCACCAAATTTCCAACAGAGACGACAGGAGAAGGGGCTTTCAGCATCTGTCTTTTTTTAAAGCCTCTGCTGATCCAAGTCAGAAAGACATACAGCCGTCCTAAAGGCATCAAAAGATAGGCCTTCCAAGACAGGTTTTGACGCCACCAAAAAGAGGGCGTACCTGGCATTTAAAAGAATTCCTTTACCCTTAAAAAGGTCACAATGAGCTTAAGCTAGGAATTTAGAACTCGATCTCTTTGTCATTCCACAAGCAGTTGGGCTTTGAGTCCTAATTGCTGAGATTTTTCAAAATTTTCTAAAAGATCTTTCATGGTGTCATATAAATCTTCAGGCATCTCCAGAAAACGAGCAGCGCCTTCCTTTTTGAAAAGATTGATAATGGCCGTCTGTTTTTCCATAAAAGGTCCCCAAAGAATCGGCCGTCCAAAAGCCGCTGGTTCAATGGGATTATGTCCCCCAATCCCTGGTTTTAAAGATCCTCCCAACAAAACCACCGATGGAAGCCGATAAAACAACCCAAGGCTTCCCATTTCATCCACAAGGAACACATCCCCTAACGCCATTGCACCAGCATCAAAGCTTTTTTTCCGAACCACCGATAAGCCTTTTTTTTGACATAAAGCCTCAACAGACGCGACGCGGTTCATATGACGCGGTACAAGCACAAGAAGCAAATGAGGGAACTCTTCACGCAAGAGGTGATAGGCATGAAGGATGCGTTTTTCCTCTCCCCGATGGGTACTCACAGCAAGCCAAAGAAGCCGTTCTTTAAAGGCCTCTTGATACATCTCCAAAAGAGAGTTGTCCACAGGAAGAAGAGGCGCACTCCATTTTAAGGATCCTAAGGAGGAAACACGAGGCACCTCAAGAGCAGAAAATCTTTTACTTTGGAGCTCAGAGACTGTGAGACACCCTCGAATCTCTTGGGTGCAAAAACGCAGAAACGGTTTTATGACGGACCAACGCTTAAAACTACGCCTCGACAGCTGGGCACTTATCAAAAAAAGAGGAATCCCTTTCTTTGCAGGCAACCTTATTAAATGAGGCCATAAATCCCCTTCTGCTAAAAGCGCAACCTTTGGGTGCCAAAAATCAAGAAATCGATTCACACACCACGGCCAATCAAATGGCGCCATTTGATGGATCACCCGCGGCTCATGAGAAAAACGCTTTTGAATAATGCGCGCGGAAGCAACCGTACCTGTGGTAATCAAAATTGAAGGATTTTCCCGATGGGCCAAAAGTACTTCCACCAATCCTAAAACCCCCATTACCTCTCCAACACTGGCACCATGAATCCATACAAGAGAGCCGGCGGGAGGTTCTTTTACAGAAGAAAAGCCAAATCGTTCTCCAAGGCACTCCCTTTTTTCTTTTCCCCTTAAAATCCGTCCTTGAATCCAAAGCCATCCAATCGGGAAAAAAAAGACCAAAAAAAATCGATAAAACCGCCAAAGAAGAAATCCGATTCCTTTTTCAGGAAGGGGCGAAGAAAAAACCTGACTCATCTGCCCTTTCCATGACAGAGATCATCGGAACATTCCGTCACCTCCATCAATGCCTTTTGAAGCGCTATCCGAAACTCCTCTGGACGTCCGCCATAGGTATCAGGAGAAAGAGGTTTTCCCCATACAAAAACTCCCCGAGAAAAGGGAAACGCCACTAAAAAGCGATCCCAAGAAGACAAAAAACGATGCCCCTGGATGGAAAAGGAAAAAGGAAAAATATCAACCTCCGACATCAA
>CAZGKG010000068.1:0-2105 GCA_964525615.1 uncultured Rickettsiales bacterium
CATTAAAAGAAGGGTTTTAAAAGTCACACGTTTCATCAAAAATCTCCCATTTTTTAAAAAGACAAAAATGAATCCACTCACAAGAATCAAAACAGTTGAATGAGAATTTTAAAGAGAGAGAAAAATAAGAAATAAGAACGAAAAGAAAGACGGGACAGAAAACCTTCAAAAAGACCTTCTGTCCCAAAGTGATTAAAGATTAAATTTATAACTGGCGGTTAAAAGCCCACTCAAGCGTCGGGGTTGAAATTTGATAAAACTTCCCAAACCTGATTGCCGGGTTTTGCCCTCTGATTCAAAGGTTTTTGAGGGGTAGAGTTGAACATTCGCAACCATCCCTAATGCCACGCAGGGAGTCAACAAATACTCAAATCCCACCCCTGGAACAAAGGCCGTCATTCCCTTCTTTTCAGAAATAAGATTCTGCTCACCAGCCGTTGTAGTATAGTGATCCCACGTCACCTTAAAACGCCGGCTGAGAACACCTAAATTTGTGAAGAAAAGCACCTTATCCATCATGTAGCCGAGGCGAATGCCCCCCCCATAGGCCAGAAATTTGGCTTTTACAGTATGGTCCGAATATTGTGTGCCGGCATCACCAATGGATTGGGTCTTAAAGCTATCTCCCGGAAGCATGAAAAAGGCGCCGACATGGAATTTGCTGTTGACATTCATCCCCCCGCCCAATTGAAAAAGACCTGTGCCCGAAAAATTTCCCAAATCCTTTTTGCTTGACCAAGGAATATTAGAAAGCGTTAAGGTATTGTCTTGTTTTTTTAAATGGCCGGCATTTGACGCAACCCCCACCCCAAAGGTTCCCCACAAATGGGGATCATAACTGGCGCTTGCCGATGCTGTGACACATCCTAAACTAAGACCTAAACTTAAAAGAGTTAGTCTTCTTATTTTGTGGATCATTTTTTTATCAACCTATCTCCGTTTTTTTGATTTTTTTTGAAGGATCGGACCCTCTTTTTATGCCAAAAAACATCTTATACCTTTGAATGTAAACATTTTTTGTTTAAAAAAGATAAAAAAATAATTTTTTAAGACAAAATACGACAAAAAAAGTCACGATTTCTGGAGGGGAAAGGCTGATCACAAACCGTCTTTTGACAATTGATGACGCCCCCTTGAGAGATATCCCATAGGAGGGATGGGAGTCACGAAAGGAAGAGAAGTTCTTTTTGTGAGAGGGGGACGGGGCCATTTAACAAGGTAATCCCGTTCAAATGATCAATTTCATGCTGAAGACAGGTGGCCAAAAGACCACGGGCAAAAAGTTCATGAAAGGTCCCCTGTTCATCTTGATACCGCACCTTGACTTCTGAGGGACGGGATTTATCAACATAATGTTGCGGCACAGAAAGACATCCCTCGGTGAAGGTATTGAAAACTTCTGACGCCCAAAAAATCTGAGGATTGATTATTTTAAGAGGAACCCCCTGCCAGGTATCGACCTCAGAAGGATCGCCTAAATCAATGACAAGCATTCGCTTTAAAAGTCCTACCTGGATCGCGGCCAAGCCAATGCCATTGTAGTCATACATGGTTTCTAACATGTCATCCAAAGTTTTTCGAATGTCTGCATTAATGGTTTTGATGGGACGAGAAATCCGATGAAGTAAAGGATCGGGCTCTTCAATCACTTTTAAAATTGCCATAAGATCCCTCCTTGTGCCTTCTTTTCCTTAAGGATTATAAAAGAGCTCTTGGCAAAAAGACAAGGGATGATTTGGTCGTATTTACAAAGCCGCCTGATAAAAAGCCACCGCAGCCGCAGCCGAAACGTTAAGAGTTGGGAAATGAGGCACCGTGGGAAGACGAAGCAATCCATCGCATAATTGCGCTGTTAAAGGACGCAATCCTTTTCCTTCTGCTCCCAAAATTAAGGCTAAGGATCCCTCACCTTTCAGATGAGCCAAAGATTGATCTCCGTGCTCTGAAAGCCCCCAACACCAAAAACCCTCCTCTTTTAAAGAATTATGAAACCTTTTCTCTCTTTTATCATAACGCAAAAATTCTTCCTTAACCAGTTTTGATTAAAGAAGAATCGATGTCATTTTTTTGTGCCTCCTCGATCAATTTCTGCACTTCCAGTTCGT
>CAZGKG010000068.1:2115-3833 GCA_964525615.1 uncultured Rickettsiales bacterium
GTGGTTTTTTTTTTATTTTAATCGTTAAGTGCTTGGGCCAGATTTGCCGTCATTAAAAGGGGAATCCGATCCAGAGCCCCAGATGCACTTTTCCCCACCACCCCTTCAAGGGGAGGGCTGTGACGTTCTGTCATCAACACACCGTCAAATCCAAAGGCGCAAGCACTGCGTAAAATGGCTCCCACATTGTGAGGATCGGTTATTTGATCTAACACTGCCAAACGCTTTGCCTGAGGAAATTTTGCGAAAAAAGTATTCAGGAAAAGCGACGGTAGCGGGGACACCTGAAGAGCCACACCTTGATGCACGGCATCGGGAAAAAGACGGTTAAGTTCCTCTCGAGGAAGAATTTTTTGGGACACCTTCGGTCTTTTTAAAAGAAGAAGATCGATCTCCTTCAAAAGATCACGGGTACACAATAGCTGATGGCACTGGCGCTCAGGATTTTCCAAAGCGGCCATCACACTATGAATCCCCCAAAGCCAAGAAGAGGAAGATTTTTTAGAAGGGGACGCGCCCATTTACCCCACCGCTTCCAAAAGAGGCTCTTGAGTCATCCCAATCCGCTCGATCTGGGCGCCACAAGCCACGAGTTTATTCTCAAGATCCTGATATCCCCGATCAAGATGATAGATGCGGTTGATCACAGTCTCTCCTTCCGCCGCTAATCCTGCAAGCACAAGGGAGACAGACGCCCTTAAATCAGTAGCCATCACCTGGGCACCCTTCAAGACAGGAACACCCCGGATCAAGGCGGTGTGACCTTGAATACTAATATCGGCCCCCATCCGCATTAATTCCGCTACATGCATAAAGCGATTTTCAAAGATGGTTTCCGTGAAGAGGGAGGCACCCGTCACTAAAGTCATCAAGGCCATGAGCTGGGCTTGAAGATCCGTTGCAAAACCGGGAAAAGGTTCCGTGACAATATCAACACTTTTCAAATGCTTTGGAGCGGGACTTTTCACCCAAATGCCCCCATCCCTTTCTTGAAGCTGAATCCCCATTTCCTCAAGGACCGCAACAACAGAGGGCAAAAGAGCCAAAGAGGTCCCCTTTAAAAAGAGTTCCCCTCCCGTAATCGCCGCCGCCATAAGATAGGTGCCTGTTTCAATCCGATCAGGAAGCACACGATATCTGGCCCCATGAAGACGTGGCACCCCTTCAATCACCAAACCATCCGGACCAATCTCCCCAATCCGCCCACCCATCGCATTCAGAAAATGCGCAAGATCTGACACCTCAGGTTCCCGGGCCGCATGGATTAACTCTGTGGTCCCCTCCGCCAAAACAGCCGCCATCAAAAGATTTTCCGTCCCCGTCACAGAAATTTTAGGAAAGGTATAAGACCGCCCCCGAAGCCCTTGGGGAGCCCGGGCCTTGATATAACCGTCTTCAAGAGTGACATTCGCTCCTAATGCCTCTAATCCACGGATATGAAGATCCACAGGACGTGCACCAATCGCACATCCCCCAGGAAGGGAGACACACGCTTCTCCTGACCTTGCCAAAAGGGGGCCTAAGACAAGGATCGAGGCGCGCATTTTGCGCACGATATCGTAAGAAGCCTTTGGGGAACGAAGGGCGTTTGTCTTAAGGGAAAGGGTTTGGCTTGGATTCCCATAATGCCATTCCGTCGACATGCACAGATTTTCCAAAAGATGAATCATTGTTTCCACGTCTTGCAGACGAGGAACATTTTGCAAAATGACAGGATC
>CAZGKG010000068.1:3843-5921 GCA_964525615.1 uncultured Rickettsiales bacterium
AAAAGGCAAGCGGCCAACAGAGGAAGGGCAGCATTCTTAGCCCCTTCGATCGAAATCACTCCCTGAAGGCGGTTGCCCCCCTGTATACGCATTTTATCCATTAACTGTCTATCCTTTCACATGGGGCAATGTAACGTCTTTCTGGCCCATGTACTTTCCTTGACGATCCTTGTAAGAGGTTTCACACGAGGTGTCCCCTTTTAAGAAAAGAAATTGGCAAGCTCCTTCAAAAGCATATAGTTTAGCTGGAAGAGGGGTTGTGTTAGAAAATTCAAGAGTCACATGTCCTTCCCATTCAGGCTCAAGAGGTGTCACATTCACAATAATACCACAACGCGCATAGGTGGATTTTCCTAAACAAACCACCAGCACATCTCGGGGAATCCGAAAATATTCTACCGTTCGAGCTAACACAAAACTATTGGGGGGGACAACACATACAGGGACCTGACGATCCACAAATCCCTTCTCGGAAAAATTTTTGGGATCTACCACAACATTATCCACGTTGGTAAAAATCTTAAATTCATCCGACACACGAGCGTCATAACCGTAAGAAGACAAGCCATAAGAAATCATTCCTTGACTTTGCTGACCTTCCACAAAGGGCTCAATCATTCCTTGACGAGCTTGCTCTCGAATCCAACGATCTGAAAGAATAGACATGACGTTTCGTACCTTTTCAATTTAGCTTTGATTTAAAATTTTTGTATCTGTCTTAATTTGGGCCATCAAATCAAGAGCCCTCACATGAGAGGGTGTCTTAGGGGGCAGACCTTTTAACGCACGTTGGGCATACTCTTTCGCTCTTTCTGCTTCCCCTAAGCGAGAAAATTTCTCCGCAAGTGCCAGATCTGCCTCAGGTCCCTTATGTTGTTTTCCATAAATAATACTCAAAAAATGCCAAGGCTGGGAATCGATAGGGTCTGCAGAAGCCGCCCGATCCAAAAACTCTCGGGCCTCCTCTAACTTTCCCCGTTCAATCTTGATTTGAGCCGCAAGCACATAAACGGTAGAATGAGGATTTTTGATGGATCTTAAAGCCCCCACAATAGCGCGTTCTGCCCCCTCCAACTTCCCTCTTTTCATTATAAATTGCACGCTCAAATCCTCAAAATAGGGAGAAGGAGAAAAGGTACTTGCAAGCTCTAGCTTCTTAAGAGCCTCCTCAGGGAGCCCTTCTCGGTACAGACCAATGGCCTCTCCATAAGAGCGATAAGGGGATTTCTGGATCTTGAAGTCTCCTCTCACTTGGCTCGAAGGAAGAGTATAGGCGCGAATTTTTGTTTGCATCAAGAAAAATTTATCCTGAAGAGATAAAGGTAAAATCGCCGATGGCTTTAATTGAAGAGAGGCAAGACGAATCCGTTCCTCATGCAAAGGGTGAGTTTGACCATACACTACCCGACTATCTTGCAAAGGCCCCCGATCCGCCAAGAGTTTTTTCATAAAAGAAACGGCCCCCTCTCGCGGCCATCCCACTTTTTTTAAAAGGGCTAAAGAAGCCTGATCCGCCTCTGACTCTTGTCCACGAGTAAATTTAAAAAAAGAACGTTCTGCAAGATGCTGCCCTGCTGAGGCCCCTAAAAGCAAGGGTCCGGGATTCCCTGTCAAAACCGCCAAAACCGCCCCAAGACCCATGGCGCCTAGGCCCATTTTAGAAGCACCCTCAAATGCCCCTAAACGGGTAATGACATGATGTTTTTGAAGATGGCCAATTTCATGAGCAAGAACTGCTGCCAACTCATCTGCTCGATCACACTCTAAGATAAGACCTGTGTTGACAAAAATTGTATCCCCAATGGTAGAAGCAGCATTTACAATGGAAGTTGAAACCAAAAAAATCCGCGTCGCACGAGAAGACAGGTTTGCGGCCTTTAACAAAGGATCAGCGAATTCATGAAGAATCTCTTCAATCTCGGCATCTTTAAGCAAAACATCCTCTTGAAAAGCCACAGGAAGTGCCTTTAAAACATTGGGGTATTGGCCACAAAAATAAGTCACAAAAACAACCCAACGAAAAAAACTCACTCTTTTCCTCTCCAGGCACATCAATTCTTCTTTTGTTATACCATTTT
>CAZGKG010000069.1:0-5726 GCA_964525615.1 uncultured Rickettsiales bacterium
ATTGCGGTTGAGGTTTCATAGTGTTTGGGATCTCTTTCGTAATTTTTGATACTTCGTTCCCCATGGTGACTATATCATTATCTGTGGGGGTTTTTTTTTATGTGAAAGATCGTCCTTTTGGGGTGGGCGTTACCCCTCTTTAATTCTCTTGACCTTTTTTTCTGGTAGCCTTCAGGAAGCATGGATCTGAGACTCTTTACCTTGAGGTTTTTTGTGGACGTTGATCCCGACACATCTTCGCCTGGTGTGTTAAGTCTTCGAAAGTCCCTCCAATCGATTAGCCTTTTGGTTAACAGAAATCCCCAAAAAGACTTTCCTCTCAAGATTAAAAAGGAAGAAGAAACGAGAAATCTTTTTAGAAATTGATTTAATGACCCTAAGGGAGAGATTCTGCCTCTTGCACTTTTTTTCTGGATAACAGTTTATGGCGTCGTGAAAAACGATAGGCTCGTTTTTTAAATTGATTTTCCGTTTGACGCCGCCATTCTTTGAGCAACTCATAACGGCATACGCGTAAATCGCCGATCTCATCTAAGGTGCAAGGTGAGGTTTCTTTCATTAAACAAGCCTCAATTAGTTCCATCAGCTTCTGAATTGATTCCTGAGACAACGCCATTTCTCCCTCCTTTCAAAAACTGCTTTCAGGGTGCCTTTGTTTTCTTAACTGAAGGTTAAACTTTAAAAAATTAAAGCACTTATTTATTATTTTTTTTAAAGCGCACTGGATAACCCTTCACATAAAAACTCAAGGCTCAATTGATCCTTTGATTTCCCCGACCAGAGGATTTCTTTTTTTATGAAGCGTTTAAGCGATGTTTTCTCTAAAATTTTGCCATTTTTGGCAAAATTATTGACTTTTTTTGATTTTTATATAAAGCATTAGAAATATTTAATTTTTCTGAGGGTCGGTTTTTCATGAAAAAAATTGGTTTTTTAATTTGGGCCAGTGCCGGGTTGATTTCTTTGACCCTGGGGACGGGAAGGGAAGTCTTATCCGTGATGGGGGCTTATACCTCCCTCCCCTCCAGATTTTTTCTAGAAGAGGAGGACGGGGGAAGGCTTGTGAGCGCGGAGGCTCATATGACTCCTCCTCCTGCTCCTACCAATGCTGGGATTGATGACCTAGTCCCTCCAGGTTTGCATTCAATTCCTGAGAGCAGTTACTTTTTTCTCTATTCTTACTTGACAGAGAAAGAACAGAATCAGTTAAGACTGGCAGAAAAAGCCGCCTTAAAAGCGCTTGCCGAGGTGAGAATTCAAGGGCCTCTGTCTTGGGAAAAGCTGACCCATTTTTTGAGGCAGGACTCTTTTTTCCAAGTTTTTGATCGTGATTTTCAAAAAAATCCAAAGGAATCCCTTAGTAAAATCTTACCCCAAGACAGCCTTGCGTTTTGGAAAAGAGGATTTTTTGTTAAGTTCGGGCCGCATCACAGAGAGTTTTTAGAACGGCTTCCTCATGAAAAGCTTTTTGAAATTTTACCAAAAGAAATACTGCTTTGGAATTCTCCAATTCTTCAACATCTGAATGCTTCTCTTACCGCCTTTTTTCGCACCCTTCGTGAGAGGAATCTGGAATTTTTTGAAAGTTATCTCATTCCCTGTGGTGACTTGATTGAGTGGGATTCAAAATTTTTAAGTTTTTTTGGACCTTTCGAGAGGGAATTTTTAGACATGATTCCTGAGGAAAAACTTGAAAAATCCTTAAGCAAAAAATTTCATTGGGACTGCAGGTTTTTCTTGAACTTTGGGCCTGATCAGATGAGCTTCTTGGAAAGGTTTTCTTCTCAGAAATTGATTGAAATTTTCAGCAGCAGTCTTTATTCGAATCGTTCCCTTGATTGGAATCAAGAGGTTTTCAGCCGTCTTACACATCATCATATCGCCTTTTTTGAAAAATTTCAGACCTTCAAACTTTTCGATTCTATCGTGCCCCCAAGTCCCCTTGATTTTGGAAGCAAGTTTATGTTGCATCTCGGAGGGCCTCATATGGTCTTTTTGGAAATGCTTCCTAAAAAAATCTTTTTAAAAATTCTCAGCTCCCCCCCTTTTTCTTGGGATCACTGTTTTCTTTCCTCTCTCAATACCCACCACATCCGCTTTTTTCAAAAACTGAAGACTTTGGGAGGTTTCGATTCCATCGTTCCCCAAAAGGCCCCCGACTGGGACAGTCCTTTTTTTGATGCTTTCGGTCCTGTTCATATAGAATTTCTTGAATTGATGGGGGAGAAAAAAATTGTTAGCCTTTTGCCTCTCAAGTTTAGGATGTTGGATGTTAAAGTTCTGGCGCCCTTTTTCTCTGAAGGAGCCTCTCAAGTGGAAAAGCACAAAGCCTTATGGGCGCTGCATCAAAATAAAGAAGTGATGAAGTTGTTGGAACAAAAAATTCATGAGGGGCCGAGAGTGTCTTTTGGTGATTTGACAAAAAATTTTTAAAAAATGAGGGGCTCATGAGTCTTTCGGGGGATGTTATCGTCCCAGAAGGCTTTGGATTCCTTGACGCAAAAATCCCTTTTGCCCCATTTTTTTCATGCGCTTCATCAGGGTGCTCATCTGTTCATATTGCTTCAACAAACGGTTCACCTCCGGAACGGTCGTGCCACTTCCTTGGGCAATGCGTCGCTTACGAGACCCGTTGAGAAGGTTAGGTCGGACACGTTCTTGAGGGGTCATGGAGGAAATCATCGCTAATTGACGGGCCATCATTTTTTCGGCCTTTTGTTCCATGCCGTTCTCCAGTTTTCCCTTGAGCGCTCCTGCGCCTGGCAGCATCTGAAGTAATCCCCCCATGCCTCCCATTTTGCGCATCTGTTGGAGGGAGCGGGCCATATCACTTAAGGTAAAGATACCTTTTTGCATTTGAAGGGCCGCTTCTTGAAGTTCTTCCGTCTCAAGATTTTCCGCCACTTTTTCCACAAGGCCTACCACATCTCCCATCCCGAGGATACGGCCTGCAACCCGCTGGGGATCAAAGGCTTCCAGTTGTTCTGGTTTTTCGCCTGTGCCTAAAAACTTCAGGGGTTTACCCGTCACAAACCGAATGGAAAGTGCCGCTCCTCCTCGTGAATCTCCATCAACCCGAGAGAGCACAAACCCTGTAATCTTCAGCTGCTCATGAAAGCTTTGGGCCATGGTAATGGCATCACGGCCCATGAGTGCATCCGCCACAAGAAGGGTTTCTTGGGGATGGAGAAGGGCTTCAAGTTCTTGAAGTTCCCTCATCAACTTTTCATCAATATGAAGCCGTCCAGCTGTGTCCACCAACAAGATATCAAAGCCCCCCTTTTTGGCTTCTTGGAGGGCCTGTCTTGCAATCTGAACAGGGGGGGCAGGAGAGGGGGGAAGGGTTTCTACGCCAATGGCTTGTCCTAAAATACTCAGTTGTTCTTGGGCTGCTGGGCGATAAATATCTAATGAGGTCATTAAGACCTTTTTCTTCTCCTTTTGGGTGAGGAATTTTGCAAGTTTTGCCGTTGTCGTAGTTTTTCCACTTCCTTGAAGACCAACCATTAAAATCACAAGGGGAGAAGGTGCCGAAAGATTGAGGGCTGTTCCATCAGGATGACTTAAGAGGGTGACAAGATGGTCGTGGACAATTTTTACCACCATTTGGCCAGGGGTAATACTTTTAAGAACCTCTTGGCCAACGGCCTTTTCCCGAACCGTCTGGAGGAAGGATTTGACGACAGGAAGGGCGACATCTGCCTCTAAAAGGGCAATCCGAATTTCTCGAAGGGCTGCGTCAACGTCCCCTTCAGAAAGGGCACCTCTACCTCTCAGTTTTTCGAAGATTCCACTAAGACGTTCTGTGAGGGTTTCAAACATCCACTCTCTCCCTTCTAGATTCGGTCAAGTTTCCTTCATGCAAGTGGACGGTACGGTCCATTTTTTTAGCTAAGTCAGGGTTATGGGTGGCCATCAGAACCGTTAAGGACCGCTCTTGGCTTAAGTGATGCAAAAGGTCAAACACAATTTTTCCTGTGGCCTCATCTAAATTTCCGGTAGGTTCGTCTGCAAGCAGAAGCTGAGGATCATTAGCAAGAGCTCGTGCGATGGCAACCCGTTGTTGCTCTCCTCCTGAAAGTTCTCCTGGTTTGTGAGAGGCTCTTTTTTCAAGATGAACCGCCTTTAAAAGATGAAGCGCCTTGTGGCGGGCGTTTGACACAGAAATACCTTGGATTAACTGAGGAAGACAGATATTTTCTAACGCACTAAAATCCGGCAAAAGACGATGGGACTGGTAGACAAAGCCAATATAGTGTCCTCGAAGCCTTGTCCTTTCCGCATCCTTTAGATGACTCACCCTTTTTCCTTGAAGGAGAATACCCCCTTGTTGGGGGTGATCCAGTAATCCTGCCAGATGGAGAAGGGTTGATTTTCCTGAACCGCTGGGCCCGATTAACGCGACCATTTCTTGCTGTGACATTAGAAAATTCACATTCCTTAAAACGGATAGTTCCTTAGATCCCTGACGATATCCATAGGAAACGTTTTGTAAGGCGAAAAAAGGGGGGATACCTCCAACAGAAGAAGGATCCCCTTGAAGTGTGACCATCAGTGAGCGATCTGAAAAGAAGATGCGTCTCCTTCTGACCCCTCCGAAGGCAAGGTGATCAGATCATCCGTTTCCCAATCAATGGGGATGGGGGTGTGCAAGAGAGCGTTTGCAAGTACTTGATCCACCGTCGATACGGGGAGAATCTCCATACTGTCTTTTACTTTTTGAGGAATTTCCGTCAAATCTCGGATATTTTCTTCAGGAATCAAGACCTTTTTAATTCCCCCCGCATAGGCTGCTAACAGTTTTTCCTTAAGACCACCTATGGGGAGAACACGCCCTCTTAAGCTAATTTCTCCTGTCATCGCGACGCTTCCTCGTACGGGAATTCCTGTCAGAACCGAGACAATTGATGTGCACATGGCAACACCGGCGGAAGGCCCGTCTTTAGGAGTGGCCCCTTCTGGTACATGCAAATGGATGTTCTTCTTCTCGAAAAGGGGCTGTTTAATCCCATAGATCGCCGCCCGCGAACGCACAAAACTTAAGGCGGCCTGAATCGATTCTTGCATCACCTCGCCCAGTTTCCCAGTGGTGGTGATTTTTCCTTTGCCAGGGAAAAGCAGTGCTTCAATAGAAAGAAGCTCTCCTCCCGCTTCTGTCCAGGCCAATCCGGTTGTCACCCCTACAAGATCTTCAAGTCCCGCCTCAGCAGAGCGATATTTGGGAATGCCCGCATATTTTTCTAAGTTAGATTCATCCACCTCAATCTGGGGCACCTTAGTCACTATGATTTCCTTCAGGCTTTTGCGCGCGAGGTTGGCAATTTCCCTCTCAAGACCCCTGACACCTGCCTCACGACAATAGCGGCGAATCAAGGTGCGCAGTGCCTCATCGTTTAAGGAAAATTCCTCCCTACGTAACCCATGGAGATTTTTTTGCCGAGGGACTAAATGTTGACGGGCAATTTCAACCTTTTCATCCTCGGTATAACCGGAGATTCGAATAATTTCCATGCGATCCAAAAGGGCTGGATGCATATTTAAACTATTGGCTGTGGTGACAAACAAGATCTTTGAAACATCATATCCTACTTCGAGATAATGGTCATAAAATTCACCATTTTGTTCTGGGTCCAAAACTTCTAAAAGAGCCGCCGCAGGATCACCCCGCCAATCGGATCCCAGCTTGTCAATCACAACAAAAAAAAAAAGAGGATTGGTGCTTTTTG
>CAZGKG010000070.1:0-2493 GCA_964525615.1 uncultured Rickettsiales bacterium
GCGAAGTCGGAGACACAACCGCAGGCGAAGGCGAAGGCGGAGACACAACCGCATGCGAAGGCGAAGGCGGATACTGTGCCATCATGTAAATGGAACCTTAAGGAGAATTATCCGTTCTTTTGAAAAGATGACTTGTGGTTTAGCTTAGTCCTAACCAATATGTGATCCCCCCTGTCTCAAATGACGTGCAACACGTTAAACTTTTTGGTATTCGATAAGACCGAAAAGTGGGGAGGGGGAAAAGAATTCCCCCTCCCTAGTTTCAGAGGCACGGGGGAAGATATTTCAAGATTAAGGCAATGAAAGCCTTTCATAAGACAGATTGCCTCACTCTTTAAAACATCTCAAAATCACAATTTCAAGAAAACACTTGGGTTCCCCCCTGGCTTTTTGCATTTGACGCCCCCACAGCCCAGCATTTGAGGCAGGAGAGGCGCCGCGTTGACCTTACGGCTTCCTTAAGATTCCGGGGGCTTCAACAATGCGTTATCGATTTTTCCCACTCCTTTCAGGGGGGCACCTCAAAGAAGCAATGAACAATCATCTAAAGCATCGATTTGGTACAGAAACGAAGAATCAAAGAACTTTTATCTCTTGAATCTTGTAGTTGCCATCGGCATTGTGCTATAATGAACCGAAGGCATGGGTTTTTTCTTATGACGGCAAATCATCTATAAGTTTCTCAAAAATTCTCTACGGTTTTTGATTCAAAAATGAAAAAAAAATATATTCTTGCTCTGTGCCTTTTTTTAGGAATCGGGATAATTGCATGGGGGCCCATGTCAAGTGCTGTTGAGCAAACCTCCTACAAGGTCATTGAAACAGTCGGTTCCATTGAAATCCGGGATTATGATCCTATCATCGTTGCTCAAGTAACGGTGTCCGGTGATCGAAAGGAAGCCATCAGTAAAGGGTTTCGTCTGCTTGCCGACTATATTTTTGGAAAGAATCAGTCTTCAAAAAAAATTCCTATGACGGCGCCTGTGACCCAGCAAGCAAGTGAAAAAATTCCTATGACGGCACCTGTCACTCAACAAAAAAGTGGAGACAATCAATGGAACGTGGGGTTTGTGATGCCCTCTTCCTACACCCTCCTCACCCTTCCAATACCCCATAATCCCGATGTTATATTGAAAGAGCTTCCTGCCAAGCGCTTTGCCGTAATTCGTTTTTCTGGGATCGCAACGGGAAAGAAACTGGCTAAAGAACAAGAACAGCTTAAAGCCTGGCTTAAGGAGAAGGGCGTCACCCCCATCGACTCTCCTCCCCTTTATGCTTTTTTTAATCCCCCCTGGACCCTTCCATTTTTCCGTCGTAACGAAATCATGATTGAATTAACCCCCTAACCCTTTGATGAGGCGGAGGGATTTTCCGATAATCCTAAGGCTTTTTGAAGGTGAATATAGGCAAGAGCTGCATCCGTTGTCACGGAAATCAAATTAAGTTGGCTTTGATAAAGTTCTACCTCAGACGTTGTCAGATCTGTTTTATCGGTAAGACCTTGGGAAAATCTAAGGGTGGCGATCTTAACCGCATTCTTGCGGTTTTTAAAAGCTTTCACCTGATTGTTGATGGCGTTTGCTCCATTCAAATAATCTGAAAGAGAGGTTTTCGTTTCCTGAAGGGCAGCATTGATCGTCTTTTCATAATAAAGCAAAGCTTCTTGTGCGCGTGCATCAGCCGCCCTCAAAGCACCTCGTAATTGGCCAAAGTTCAAAAGAGGAAGCACCAAAGAGGAGCCCATCGACCAAATCGGATTTTTTGATAAGAAAAATGTATTGGAGGGATTTTGAACGCCAAAAAAAGCTGATAAAGAAATTTGTGGCCATAAGGAGGCTTCCGCTTGACGACAATCGGCGTGAGCGCCCAGAAGATCTGCTTGAGCAATTTTGATGTCGGGGCGGTGCGCCAAAGTTTCCACCGAAATTGTCTCAAGACTATCTGGTTCAGGTATTTTAATCAAAAGAAACGAATGAGCCTTAAGCAAATCACGGATTGTTGAATCACGACAATTCATCAACTGTTCAATCCGATAAAGAGCAGCGTTTTCTAAAGCTTTGACTGGATATATCGTTGCCTTTGTTTGCTCCTTAAGGGCATGGGACCTTTCCCAAAAAGAGGCGTCAATTAAACCGGCTTTAACTCGCTTAGACAACAAATTAACTTGTTCCCCTTGCACACCCTTTAACCGCTTAAGCGCCTTTAAGGTGGCCTTTGCTTGGCGCCATTCGATGACGGCTTCAGCAAGATCGGCAATGATCAAACGGCGTGCCTCTTCAACACCCGCTCTTTTTGAAAGTTCATTCGCCTCAGCCCTGTCCACAGAAGCCCGCACCCTTCCAAAAACATCAATCTCCCAATCAGCGCTTAAGCCTGCTTGTTTACGGGTCACGACCTGGGGGATCGTCGCATTTCCTCTTAAGACTGAGGCTTGTCCTGAAACATGAGGGAAAAACGCCGCCTGAGCCACACTTTTTAACACATTGGCTTCCC
>CAZGKG010000070.1:2503-5678 GCA_964525615.1 uncultured Rickettsiales bacterium
GCTGGGACCATGGGTGAGGTTTTTCAACAAGTTTTTCTTTCTCTTCCCTATCAAGATTTAGATGAGAACACCCTGATAAGATCACAATACCAAGGGAGAGATTTAAAAAAGAGCGTTTCATTGAGACGCCTGCCTTTGAATAAAAACATCCATTTGTTGACCGACAAAAGGCGATCTTTTCAAGTGTCCAATCCGATAGATGATTTGGAGAACCCGCGTGTCTACCCGTTGTCCCGCAGCCGCCAGATTTTTTTTAGGTTTGACATAAGGTTCAAAACGCACAAATTCAAGAGGGATTTCTGTTTTTGTTTCACTTCTGTTCATACCAATTGCAGGCGATTTTGAATCAATCAGGCTTGCGTTCTCTTCGTCAATTTCTACCCTGACGTGAAGGGCGCTCATGTCTCCCATCGACATGAGAGGATCACTTAAATTACTTGCAACAGCCAATTCGCCTGGACGTACATTTAAATATAAAATTTCACCACTGATGGGAGCTTTGATTGTCAGTCTTTCTTTTGTGGTTTGAGCTTGGTCTAAGAGGAATTGAGCCTCCTCCAGCCTTTTGGATGCAAATTCAGCCGCATATTTACGCCGATTAAAATCATCCCTAGAAACCGCTGGGCTATCTTCCATATTTTTTACAAGAGAAAATTGACTGACGGCATCTTTCAATTGAATTTTGCTTGATTCAAGGCTTGCTTTTAAAGTTTTGATTTGCGCATCAACATCCCGTTCATCAAGGGTAAAAAGAGGGGCTCCTTGTACTACGTGATCCCCAACTTTTACATACACCTTCCTGACGATACCTGACAAATCCGTTCCCACATTAATGACCTCTGATTTTGGTTCGACAACCCCAATGCCAGCGACTGTATTTTGATAAATCGTGGCAGGGGGAGTCACAAGAGGCTTTCTTACAGGATCTGAACTGCGACTGAACACCGAAATAAGAGCGAAGATTAAGCCGACCAAAGCAAAAAGAGGGAGTTTCCAATTTTTTAATTGGCTTAGATTGTTGAGAGACATGTTCATAAATAACTCCTAGCCAATAAAATTTTCAGGGAGATGATCCCCTATAAGACGCCCATCAGACATCTCAAGAATACGATCAGCAAAATGATAAATACGGTTATCATGGGTGACAATTAAGACGGCCCGATCTTTGTTTTTTGAAATATGGGCCAAAATTTTCATCACCTCGTTCCCTGCCTTCGCATCAAGAGCCGCTGTTGGCTCATCACAAACAATCAGTTTTGGTTGATGCACAAGAGCACGGGCAATGGCCACTCTTTGCTGTTGTCCGCCCGATAATTGACGGGGCAACTTTTCTGTTTGCTGTCCCATCCCAATTTGACAGAGGATTTCTCTGGCACTCTTGAGGGCCTGTTGATAGGGAACATTCGCTGCAAAAAGAGGCATTGCAGCATTTTCTGTAGCGGTCAGAGAGGGCAAAAGATTATATTGTTGAAAGATAAACCCAATATAGGTGCGGCGAAACAAAACTTTTTCTTGATCTGTCATAGCCGATAAATCGTGACTTAATAGATTGATGGCACCTGAGGTGGCAGAAAGGATTCCTGAAATAATAGAGATGAGCGTCGTTTTTCCACAGCCAGAAGGACCCACCAACATCGTCAAAGCACCCATGGAAATCTCTACAGAAATGTCATGCAGCACACGCACAGTGTCATCACCCACTTGAAAATCTTTATTTAAGTTTTTAATGGTGACAGCGTTTTTCATGAGGACCTATCCTCTAAACACAATCGCAGGATCCAACTTAAAGACCTTACGAAGACTGAAGAAAATTGAAAATAGAATAATAACGGCAATGACCAAAGCTGTCCCAATGACCACTTGCCAATGCAACACAAACCCTTTAAGGGCAGGCGAATCAGCGGTCAGTTTAAAAAACAATGCTGTGAATCCAATGCCAAGACCGTATCCCGTCATACCCACAAGCCCTGCTTGAATCAACACAATCTTCAATAACTGAAAATTGGTCACACCCACCGCTTTCATAGCAGCAAATTGTTTCAGATTTTCTACGATAAAAATATAAAAAGTTTGGGCTGTAATGGCGGCGCCAATAATAATACCCAACATAATGGTGATGCCAAAATTGATGGGAATACCAGTTCGTTCTAAAATATAACTAATACTTCGCCAGGCAAATTCGCTCTGAGTTAACGCCTGTAAGCCCGTCTTTTGCATAATCCTTTTTTTTACTTCTTGTAAATCCGATCCCTGTTCTGCTTTTACTAAGATAAAGGGTAAACGTTTTCGCGTAGGCGGCAAAATTTCCAGAGCTGTGTTGTAAGACACATAGACGATTGGAAAGGTAAAGAAGGTTGGATTGGCATCACAAATGGCATTCACCACAAGACGATTGTCGTTCAGTTCAATTTTTTTCCCAAGTTTTAGAGGTTGTCCCGGCCAAGTAAAAGCAAAACCTGCTTTGTCTATCATGGCGTTTTGGGGTCGTTGAATCGCCTCTAAATCTCCCATGATTATTTTGGGGCAAATGCCGACCAGAGAGACATTGTCAATGCCCATCAGTTGCACTTGCTGTGACAAGCCATCAGGCATTCGGATTGTGGCTAATCCTTTAAAAAAGGGAACAGCCCATCGTACACCTTCAACAGAACGCACAGTGATCAGCTCTATGTCCCGCATGGGTTCCACTTCTTCAATGTAACGCACTCTTGGGTCCATCACCCAAATATCAGCCTCTGTGACAGAATAAATGGTTCCAGCAGTTCTTGCCATTAGTCCTACAAAAATAGAAACCTGTTGCGCCATCAAAAGTGTTGAAAACGTAACCCCAAAAATTAAGCCTAAATATTTTGCCCGATCGCCAAGCAATATTTTAAGGGCTATTAAATTCATATAGAAAGAGCCTTGTTCTCAAAAAGATTCTCATCATACCGTGTATTGATATCAAAATGAAGCGAGCCACAGGAAAGCTTTTTACACAAGGATTGATTTGTAAGATCCAAAACCTCTTTCATGAAACACTGCCCTGCAAGAGACTTTTGGACCCATCTAGGACGCCTGAACGCCAAAAGTTAAAAAAACAAAAAAAACAAATGGTTAATTTTTTTTGCTTATTATAGACATAAAGACACATGAACCAAAAAGAGAAAGGTCAGAAAAAATGACAAAAAAACAG
>CAZGKG010000071.1:0-5674 GCA_964525615.1 uncultured Rickettsiales bacterium
CCATTTGAGCAACAAGATCTGGACTTGCCATCACAGGGGGATGAACAACCGTCGTGACAAAAAACCCGATCAAAGATAAATATAAAAATTTTTTATTGAAAATGAAATCCCCTAATAAAAAAACCAGAAATAAAATAAATAATCACCCAACAATAATAATTAAATATTTTTTTTTCAAAATGATCACCTAAATGGATTGTTTTTTTTAATTTTCGTTAAGAAAAAGTGATGGGATAAATTTTTCTGATAAGAGGTTTTTTGTTAAAATTTTCTCTTGATTAAAAGAAAGGTTCAGATGGCAGAGGTCAGATGTCGTTTGAGGATACATCTTTACAATCTCCATGATCTTAAGGACTCTTATTCACGGTTTTTTTCAATGTCTTCGACATACTCCCTAATTGTTTTTCTAAGATGCGCGGGAATACTTTTTTCTGCTTTGTTCCATTGATATAAAGTAAAGGATTTAAAACCATCACTTTGAGGCGTGTTTTCCAAAAGTTTTATTGGAACCTTTATCTTGAAATGGCTTCCCTTTCCTTGATCCGGACATAATGTGCACCCCCTTTCGGCAAAATACTGTCTGAGATCCTCACGGGTTAACTTCCAGGTGTTATTATTGATCTGTTCTTTAACCAATTGAACGCATTTTTTGTCAGTACCGAATATAGGGATATCAGTTCGTTGGTTTTGGTTTTGATCAGCATTCCCTTGGAGAGGGGGCTCCTCTTGGGGGGGAAGAATTGCTGCTTCCGCTCGCTCATTTTTTGCCTCTGATTCATTGACTCTCTCTAACTCCTTCTTTTCATGTCGTTTTCTTTTTTCCGCTTTTTCTTCTTCGTGAGTCAAAATCCTCTCTTGGGAGAGAGTTTCGGCTAGATTAGAAGAGACTGAACTCTGATCAACTAAAGATTTTTTGGGTTTAGAAACCGCAGACACAGAGGTTTTTTGTCTGTCACTGTCTTCTGCCTTTGAACGTTCAAAGGATTGAAGCTCCCTCAAAATACTTAATAAATTCTTTTTATGATTTTTTTTGTTTTTTCCTTGTTGGCTAGATTTTTTTTGGAGAGTTTCTTTTTGTTTTTCTGGATAATAGGGACTCTGGTCCTCCACTTTTTCGAGGTCTTTTAGAATCTGGTGCTCCTTTTTTTTGAGAGCTGGTAGAAAGATAGATTCGTACCAACCTCCTCTCCATTGAAAGACAGTACAAAAATCTTCTACCCTTTTTTTTTTTTTCTCGTATTCATGATCAGCAAGATGTAAAATAAGTACTTGAGCTGTATATTTTTGGAAAAATTCTTTTTCAAAAAAAATAAGAACTAACTTATCTAATTCAATATTGTCCTTCTGATTGCCAGAAGACTCTTTAATTTTTCTGTATAGTGATAAATTTTTTTTTTCATCATGACTGTTTACGAAATGAGAGACTTTTTCTAAAATTTCTTTTATTCTTTCAATTTCGTAAAATTTTGTAACTTCTTTTATCTTTTCAGTAGCATCATTATCTTCTAGGTTGTGCCAAATTTTTTGAGAAATTTGGTAAAGATTACTTTTCAATTGATCTATATCAGATTTTTGATTACTGCGCATCCTATAATTAAGAGTCAGGATATTCTCAAAAGCTTCCATTATTAAATGCTTTGAATTGAATTTAGCAAAATCTGATAGTGTATGTTTTATCTGGGAAGCACATAGATAAAGCATCGTTCCATAAATCTCGACGATTGGATTGAGATTTTTCCAATAAGAATCTCTAAAATCTTTTAAATTACTGTCTTTGTATTCATAGAGTTTTTTCATACTCATCAACACTTCTGAACATGCGCTCATTAATTGCAATGGATTTGTTTCTAAAGGGTGATTTTCTTCTTCTAATTTTTTTTGAAGTTCAGGTAACTTAGAAAAACTTTTACTGATAAGCTCAATTAATGCATCATCGTCTGTCGTATCTTTTGCTTGACATTTTTTTTCTGACATTTGTTTGATTGGAAACATATCTGGTCGAAGTAGTATACATTCATAATCAATTTTCAAATTACAAGGATTATTTTTAATTTTTGAAATGGAATCTTTTAATACTGGGAAAAGTCTACCGTCTTCCCAAAGAAGGCACTGGATAGCAAAATCAATGTTCACAAATTCTGTGAAAATTTTCTCATAAGTGTCTTTGTCGTTTTCTTGCTTACCTCTTGCCTCCAGTAACCTCAAGGCAAAATTTTTCTTTGTTTTTTCATCAGGGATTTTGGGAGCTAAAGACCTGGAACTTTTAATAGGAACAAAGGCTGTCTCTTGTTTAGCTGGTGTCGCCAATAAAGAGGAGGTAAAGGTTGTGCAGAATAAAAATGACAAAAAGGTGCAATTATAAATTTTCACGATAACGTTCTAAAAAAATAAAAATATCGCTAAAGATGACAATAAAAAAATAGTTGTTCCATTGTTAAATTGTCAAAATGTTGTTTTTTTATTTTTTTTTATTGAGGAAATGTTTTGAAATGATGTACCCACACCTTAAGGGCTTCCTTTTTATTAGGATTGGTTATTTGGAAAAAGACCGGGAGAGTTCTGACGTTGGGGCCTTGCTGATTAACCACTGGCATTGCGACAGTGAAATGGGGATAATCGACGGGTGGGAAAGGCGTTCCCAGATTCTTTTAGAAGAAACTTATTTCAAAGATTCCCCCAAATTTGTCGAGAGTTGCTTGGCTTTTCTGTGGCACGAAAGCTTCGTAATTCTATATTACAGAAGGGGCTTAGGCGTCATATCTTAAGAGACTCACGATCCAAAAGGCATCCTTTACTCTGTTCTTTCAAAAGAAAAGCTTCTAAAGGGGAAGAAACCTTTGGGTGTTCTCTTAAGTTTCAAAAATGGGAATCATTTTTTCAAATGGCTCACGGGAAGAAATTGGAAAAATTTTTACTCTTTTTTGGTTTGTGGCCCTAAGGGGGCCCAAATCTTTCTCATTAAAAACCCAAGAAGGATGGTTAACACAAACACAAACATCAAAACACGCCATCCCATTGTTTTGCGTGCCTCAGTTTCGGGTTCTGAGGCCCACGCCAAGAAGGTGGTGACATCGCGTGCCATTTGATCAATCGTTGCAGGTGTTCCATCAGCATAGGTGACTTGGTTCGCCACAAAAGGGGGTGGCATGGCAATTTGGTGGCCAGGAAAATAAGGATTATAATACATGTTATCCCCCAGTTTGAGACCATGGGGGGGGGCTGAATAGGTGGTGAGTAAAGCATAAAGATAGTCGGCGCCTCCAGCCCGTGCTTTTACGATCAGAGAGAGATCTGGAGGCAACGCCCCCTGGTTAGAGGCCCGCGCCGCTTGATCATTTTTAAAGGGATTGGGAAAGGCATCAGAAGGAAGACCTTGGCGCGTGAACATCTCTCCTTCTTCATTGGGGCCGTCTGTCACTTCGTAAGTTTTGGCGAAGGTCTTGATGTCTTCTGCACTAAAACCTAAGGCTTTGAGTTCGCGAAAGCGAATGCGTTTTAAACCATGGCAGGTTGAGCAGACCTCTTTATAAACCTGAAGCCCTCGTTGAAGCGCATTGCGGTCAAACGTGCCTGTGATTCCTAAAAAGGACCAATTTTCTCGTTCTAAAGGAGGGATTTCCCCATCAGCTTTTGCCGCCGCACTACTCCATAAAAGAAAGGCTAAATAAAAAAATGCCCTCATTCCAATTCCTCTGGGAGTAATGTTTTAGGTAAAGGAAGAGGTTTTTCATAAAAACTTAACCACGGCAGAATGATTAAAAAGTGGGCAAAGTAATAAAAGGTTGCGACACGAGCGCTCCATAAATAAATCCCTTCAGGAGGTTTTGCGCCTGCCCACCCCAGGAGGAAACAAGTTGCAACGAACGCCCAGAAAAACCACTTGTAAAGAGGACGAAACTGCGCACTTTTGACGGGAGAGCGGTCCAGCCACGGAAGAATAAAAAGAACAAAAATGGCGCTGAACATCAAAAAAACGCCCCCCAACTTACCGGGCACAGCCCTTAAAATGGCATAAAAGGGAAGGAAATACCATTCAGGGACGATGTGAGGAGGGGTGACCAAAGGATCGGCTGGAATATAATTATCAGGCTCTCCAAAAAAATTGGGGGCAAAAAAGACAATACTTCCCCAGATCAGAATCAAGATTCCCAAACTAAAAAAGTCCTTCACCGTGTAATAGGGATGAAAGGGAATACTTTCTTCAGGTTTTGTACGCTCTATCCCTAAGGGATTGTTCGATCCAACCCGATGAAGCGCCACAAGATGCAAGGCGACGACGGCGCAAATCAAAAAGGGAAATAAAAAGTGAAGCACAAAGAAACGGTTTAAGGTAGGATTGGAAACGGAATAACTTCCCCATAAAAAGTGAACGATCCCCTCTCCAATGAAGGGGATGGCGGAAAAAAGATTTGTGATGACGGTGGCCCCCCAAAAGCTCATCTGTCCCCAGGGTAAGACGTACCCCATAAAGGCCGTTGCCATCATTAAAAGATAAACGATGACTCCCAGAATCCATAACATCTCTCTGGGGGATTTGTAGGACCCGTAATAAAGGCCTCGAAACATATGAATATAAATCACTATAAAAAAGAAGGAGGCTCCATTCATATGGATGTAGCGAATCAACCATCCATAATTGACGTCCCGCATGATGCGCTCAATGCTGTCAAAGGCGAAATCCACATGAGGTGTGTAAAACATCGCAAGGAAAAGGCCCGTTACAATCATGACCATCAGGATGATTCCTGCCAAAAACCCAAAATTCCATAGAAAGTTCAGGTTGTAAGGGGTTGGATATTCCTTAAGTTCCTTCCGGACAAAAGAGAAAACGGGAAGACGGTCGTCAATCCAATCCCGTGTTTTTTCCCATCGCTGATGAAGGGGGGTCTGGGGGCGATCGTGCCACTGTTTTTCTAAGTGATTCAAGAATGCCCGAAACCTAAAGGGAGACTTCATGCAAGGTCTCCTTGACCAATTCGTAAGGTTTTCTCATCCAAAAAGCGATAGGGGGGAATCGGTAAGTTAGTGGGAGCAGGGCCTCGCCTCACACGTCCAGAGGTATCGTATTCTGAGCCATGGCAGGGACAAAACCATCCCCCCCATTCTCCGCGATTTTGGAAGGGTTTTTGGCCCACAGGCACGCATCCCAAATGGGTGCAGACTCCAAAAACCACAAGCCACGCTTCCTGATGAGGCTTGACACGATCTTGATCTTTTGCGGGATCAAGGAGGGAGCTCATGGGAGTTTTTCGAGCCTCCTCAATTTCTTGAGGGGTGCGGTGGCGTATAAAAATAGGACTTCCTCGCCACAATACCGTGATGCCTTGGCCTGCAGGAATGGGGGAGAGATCCACATCTACGGTGGACAATGCTTCGATATCTGCTGCGGGTGCGAGGCTTTGAAAAAAAGGCCATAAAAACCCTAAAGCACCTAACCCCCCAATCGCGCACGTGGTCATCAGTAGAAAGTCCCGTCGCTCCAAAACATAAGGAGGAGGTGGCGCAAAAGACAATTCTTTTTTCGGAAGGGAAGGGGAGGAGGTCTCCTTAAGGGAATCCCTCTCCTTTTTCTCAGAACCAGGGGGAGTTTTTAAATCCGATGTTAGCATGAAGACGAAAGCGCTTTCAAAGCCATCACAATAGTTAAGGACTATACAGATTGAAAATTATCGCG
>CAZGKG010000072.1:0-5520 GCA_964525615.1 uncultured Rickettsiales bacterium
ATATAGGTGCGACGGTGCCCTCGAATTTCTGATTCATCCTTTACACCACCTAAGGAAATTCTCACAAAATGGCGACCTGTGGCGGTGGCGATGGATTTTCCTAAAGAGGTTTTACCCACACCCGGTGGTCCCACAAGGCATAAGATCGGGCCTTTCATCTTATCGACGCGGGATTGAACCGCTAGATATTCTAAAATCCGTTCTTTTACCTTTTCCAGACCATAATGGGCGGTTTCTAAAGAGTCTTCTGCCTTTTTTAGATCTTTCTTAACCCGCGTTTGCTTCTCCCAAGGAATGTTCAGCATCCAGTCCAAATAATTTCTGATGACCGTTGCTTCAGCCGACATAGGATTCATGTTTTTTAACTTGCGCAATTCGGCCTTTGCTTTTTCAGAGGCTTCTTTTGAAAATTTTGTTTTTTCAATTTTATCTTCGATATCGCTTAGCTCATCTCGGGATTCATCCGTTTCCCCAAGTTCTCTTTGAATCGCCTTAAGCTGTTCGTTCAGGAGGTATTCCCGTTGATTTTTTTCTACCTGATTTTTAATGCGGCTGCGAATTCGTCTTTCCGCCTGAAGCATCTCCATTTCTGTGCCAATATAACTGACAAGAAGTTCTAGTCTTTTAACTAAGGTGTTTTTTTCTAGCAATATTTGCTTCATATCAATTTTCAAAGGGATATGAGCGGAGATGGTGTCTACAAGTTTGGAAGTGTCATGAATTTGGCCAACAGGATTTAAAATATCCGTTGGGTTCTTCCGAGTGATCCGGACATATTGCTCAAATTCGGACAAAAGGGTTCTTTTTAAAGGCTCAAGATCTGTATCATCGTAAGGAAGATCCATAACGGGGGAGACGGACGCCTCAAAATAATCGACTCTTGAACTCCAATCAAGGATATCCATTCGTCCCTTTCCCTCGATCAGGGCTTTGATGGTGCCATCGGGAAGGGTCAACACCTGAATGACTGTCCCCAAAGTCCCAACGTTATACAAATCATCTGTTGTGGGATCGTCTAAAGCGGGGTCGCGTTGTGTGACCAGAAGAATGGTTTTCCCCTGACCTTCTCCCATCACCGATTGAATCGCCCGAATGGATTTTTCACGCCCCACAAAAAGGGGAACAACCATGTGGGGGAAGACAACAACATCTCTTAAGGCAAGTACTGGGTAAGATACTGGATTTTGACCTGGTACAAAAATCTGTGACAAAAACCGTCTCCTGGAAAGAAAACTCTCACCTACTTATGACACAGCTGAGGGGGAATCTCAACTCCCTGCCTTTTTCTCTTGATTTCTTTTTGTATAAATCTTGAGAGGCTCTGTTTTTTGCTCGATCGCCTCGTGATTCACGACGATTTCTGCAACATCAGAAAGGGATGGCAGCTCATACATGGTATCCAGAAGCACATCTTCAAGAATTGATCTGAGACCACGGGCACCTGTTTTTCTTTCAATCGCCTTTTGAGCAATTTCCTTAAGGGCGTCATCTGTAAATTCAAGTCGTACATTATCCATTTCAAAAAGACGTTTGTATTGCTTCACAAGCGCATTCTTGGGTTCCGTCAGAATTTTAATGAGGGCTTTTTCGTCCAAGTTTTCCAAAGTAGCAATGACGGGCAAGCGTCCAATAAACTCAGGGATTAGACCAAATTTTAACAGATCATCGGGTTCGATGGCCCTTAAGAGTTCTCCCATTTGCCGCTTTTCTGGCTCCTTAACAGTGGCCTCAAAGCCAATTGCTGAACCGCGACTACGGGAAGAGATGATCTTTTCAATGCCTGAAAAAGCACCGCCACAAATAAAGAGAATTCCCGTTGTGTCCACTTGAAGGAATTCCTGCTGAGGATGCTTGCGGCCCCCTTGAGGCGGGACAGACGCAACCGTGCCTTCCATGATTTTTAAAAGGGCTTGCTGGACGCCTTCCCCTGAGACATCCCTCGTGATGGAAGGATTGTCAAGCTTGCGAGAAATTTTATCAATTTCATCTATGTAAACAATTCCTCGTTGTGCTTTTTCAACATTATAATCTGCCGCCTGCAGCAATTTGAGAATAATGTTCTCAACGTCTTCTCCGACATATCCTGCTTCTGTCAAAGTAGTGGCGTCAGCCATTGTAAAAGGCACATTTAAAAGCCTTGCAAGGGTTTGGGCGAGCAGGGTCTTTCCGCATCCTGTTGGGCCTATCAAGAGAATGTTTGATTTGGACAGTTCTACATCTTGAGGTCCTCCCTCATGACGTAACCGTTTGTAATGATTGTGAACGGCAACAGACAAAACACGTTTTGCATAGTCTTGTCCGATGACATAATCATCTAAAGTCGTTTTAATTTCTTTGGGGGAGGGAAGTTCTTCTCCTTCGAAACTACGGCTTACTTTTTCCTCTTCGCGAATAATTTCTGTGCACAGATCAATGCACTCGTCGCAAATAAAAACCGTTGGGCCCGCAATGAGCTTTCGAACTTCATTTTGATTTTTACCACAAAAAGAGCATTGAAGGGTGCTGTTATTATCGCGACCATTTTGCTTGCTCATGAACTCCTCCAGTGTCTTCAGGGGCAGAAAGTCAACAGGTCTGCCTTTCAAGACTAGTATAGCGTTTCTAGAATTAACACCCTCCGAACAAGAGATTTTTTTTAGCTCTTGTTCGGTTTTTTCTCAGTTATTTTTAAGAATCCTGAGGTGATTTTCCAAAATTATGAAGTCGAGAAGTGATGACATGATCGACAAGACCAAAATGTACAGCAGCTTCGGCCGAAAAAAAGTTATCTCTTTCCATGTTTCTTTCAATGACATCAAGGGCATTCCCTGTTTTTTCATGATAAATGTGAGAGATCCTTTTCTTCATAGATAAAATTTCTTTAGCGTGAATTTCAATATCTGTTGCTTGGCCTTGAACACCTCCCAAAGGTTGATGAATCATGACGCGTGCATTAGGTAAAATATACCGTTTTCCTTTTGATCCAGCGCATAACAACAAAGATCCCATACTCGCCGCCTGCCCCATACAAAAGGTTGATATCGAAGGGCGAATGTAATGCATCGTGTCAAAAATTGAAAACCCAGCTGTGACAACACCCCCAGGAGAATTGATATAGAGAAAGATTTCTTTTTCGGAATTTTCTGCTTCCAGAAAAAGCAATTGTGCACAAATAAGGCTTGCCATTTCATCATGGATTGGACCTGTGATAAAAATAACCCGTTCCTTTAAGAGGCGAGAAAAAATATCATAAGCGCGTTCTCCGCGAGCTGTTTGCTCCACCACCATGGGCACAAGCATATAAAACCTCCCCAAAAAAATTGCGAAAGAAATCTAAGGATGTTTTAAAAACGCCCTCAAATCCAAATTGATTTTACCCTAACACCACAGTCTTAAAAAAAATAGACTTCTTTGTGGGTGTATCAAGGGAAAATTAAAAAAAATAAAAGACTGCTATCAAAGAATTGGAAGAATTAAAGAGCTTTGTTCAAGAAAGGCTCTTTCTTTAGGAATGATGTTCGACCGATTAATTTTTTAATTTTGATTAAAACTTTCAAGAAGCGTGATTTGTGCTTTAAAAATATGTCATAAGATTTTTGCCCCCTTAAAGCGTGAAAATTTTTCACAAAAACCCCCGTTTGAATTTTTTTCTCATTTAAATGTCTTGAAATTCCTAAAAACGACGACTGTTTTGGACGATCCTGTCGTATTGCTGAAGGGATAATTTTTTAATGAGTTTAAGCCCAGGAATTTCATTTTCGTTGGGCTTGCGGTCCAACGGAGAAATCTGTCCTATGAGTCTCTCGGATTCATCAGGGAGTATTTCATAAATTAATGCCAGGTCTTCTACGTCTTCCCGTCCAAAGACACCGGGAATATTTGTAAATGGAGGAATGAATTTTAAGTGCTTACGTAATAACTCCTTCTGGTCAGGCGTTAAGGTATCTAAATCCTGATCTTCAGGAATGTAAATCCCTGTTAACCCCTGGAAACCAATAGAATGTTTCTCCATAAAACTTTGGATGAATTTTGGATGAAAAATGTCTAAAACTCCAATTTTGTGTGCCTGATCATCCCAAAAAAAAGTTGGTGCACAGTGAACCGTTATAATGGACATCCTAGAAATTTCCTTAAAACAATCTCTAAAATTTTCTTGAGTCGAAGGGCGCCAAATGGACACGATTGATTTCATTAAATCAATCAGATTTATATCGTCTATAAAAAGCTGTAATTGTGCTGTGTTCTTTTTTTCTAAGGCTTCTTGGTACCATTTTTCCTTTTTCCACGCATCTCTTGCAATGCTCAAGGTATAAGAAAGAGCAAAATAATTCCGGATATTGATTTCACTCTTACAAATTGATGCAGCAAAATCTTTTATTCTTCGATCAAAGAAAGCTTTCGAAAAAGTGTCTCTTAGCGTTTTACAAGTACTCCTCAGATTCGAAATATCTTTAAAGCTCAGGTTTCTCCCAATTTCTTCTCTCGTTTCGCGGGGGAGGGTCAAGAAAAACGGATGACCATTATGACTATCAGGATTTTCTGGACTTGCCATCACAGGGGCATCAACCGCCACCAAAAAAGCCCCCATCAAAGACATGTGTAAAAATTTTTTCATTAATAATTCTCCATTTAATATACTTTTTCCGATGGGAGGTTTTTTAAATTTTCTCTTGATTGAAAAAAGATTAAGATGTCAGATGTCGTTTGAGGATGCGTTGATGTTTCAGCTTTGGGAGAGAGTACTTGGATCAACTGGCGGAGATGATCCACTGCACCTCAAGTAACTTCTTGAGAAGATTGTAGCCCGGAGCAAGGGAGGGCGTTCGCTCTAGACATGCACCAAGATATTTAAGAACTGAAAGGGAAGACTCTCACTTATTTGAGATCCAAAATGGTCTGGACTCAGGGGTGCAGTTTAGATTTCCTTTATGGGGTAAACCCAAAGGTCATTTTAATTTGCTGGCAACAGTATAGAATCTTAGTGCGGTCATTAAATTCATTCCGTCTGGATGAATGATGGGAGAGGGATTTCCATTGCCCTCTCCCAAAAAATGAGCAGTTTCTTCAAAAATCTTAAAAAGACCTCAAAAAAAACCGACACAGGAAAAAAGCCCGTTCAAAGTTACTTTGTTAGGCCGGGGGGGTTACATTGGGTAAAATAAGTAAAAGTACATCTCGAAAAAATAAGGTTTTTAAAGTAGTGCCAATTTTCACCCAGTATTAAGGATGGCCCTTCTTGAAATTTCTTTTCTAACTAAGCATAGCACTCCTTTTCTGAGGGCTTATAACGAGAAGAGAGTCTTGCAAAACCAGAGTAATATCCCCATTGAAAAAGGCTTATAGTCAGAGGAGAGTCTTGCATAACCAGAGTAACCTGAGTCTTCTAAATAACCGTAATCCTCTGGATCATAACCTTCCAATACCAAACCTGAGCCTTCTAAATCATCATAATACTTTGCTTGGGAAGGCATTACAGAAGAGGAGTTTGTGATTTCGCCTGAAAAAACCCCTAGAGCACTAGCAATACCAATACCAATACCA
>CAZGKG010000073.1:0-4920 GCA_964525615.1 uncultured Rickettsiales bacterium
CGAAGACGAAGTCAAAGACGCAGAGCAAGGCGAAGACGAAGTCAAAGACGAAGTCGAAGTCGAAGTCCAAGGCGAAGAGCAAGACGAAGACGAAGTCAAAGACGCAGACGAAGTCGAAGTCAAAGACGCAGACGAAGTCGAAGTCAAAGACGCAGACGAAGTCGAAGTCAAAGACGCAGACACAACCACAGGCGCAGAAGGACCGGAGGAGAGGAAGGTGACGGAGGCGTCGACACAGACAGAAACAGAAACGGGGAATGTGGGTACGCAGACAGAAACAGAAACGGGGAATGCGAGCACGCAGACGAACCCCAATGAAGGTTGGACGTGTAACATCCTATAGAACAGAATCTTAAAGAGGATTCATACCTCTTTTTGAGAAGATGAGGGCACAGGGTTTGGGAGAAAATCGTGTGCCCTCCCACCTTATAGTTTAGGTTTAGGCTGAGCCAGTATGTGCCCTTACTTCTAAAATGACGCTTCACACATCAAACTTTTTGATCCTTCGATCAAAGTGACTGGGGACACAAAGGAAGCAACTTCCCCACCCTGGCTTTAGAGACAAGGGGAAAAGTGCTTCGAGATTCAAGGCGACGGAAGCCTTTCATAAGACAGATTGCCTCACTCTTTAAAACATCTCAAAATCACAATTTCAAAAAAACACTTCCCCAGCCTGATTTTGAGGATTTAATCCCCCCCCACAGCCCGGGCTTTGGCGAAGAAGAGACACCGGCGTTGACCTTAGGGCTTACCCCTTAAGATTCCGGGGGCTTCAACAATGCGTTATCGATTTTTCCCCCTCCTTTCAGGGGAAATCTCAACAATCCCCTCAATCAGCTCTGTAGCTCAGAAAAAGAAGAATCAAAGAGCTTTTGTCTCTCGAACTTATTGACAAATAAGGATTTCCAGAGATATCCTGTAGGAAATTGCTCTGATCCATCCTCCAAAATATCTAAATACCTACGATAGATATAAACTTTGTCTCACGTTTCTTACCGCTCACCTCTTCTAATACGCCAAGGGACTTCAAGTGATTTAATGCACTTCTGGCTGTAGGCTGAGTCATTTTCAATTCTTTGGAAAGAAGAGATAAATGGTGATTGAAAAATCCTCTATCACCAAGGAACCATAATTGATGGAAGAGTCTATGAACAATCTCACCCATAGAAAAGCAAGAATTTCTGACTTATCACGTCTTATAGAACTTCTCTTAGAAGATGAACTTGGGCAAACAAGAGAATCTAAACCATCTGAACTTGCTGAACACTACATAAAAACATTTCAAAAGATTGTAGTGACTCAAACCAATATTTAATGGTGGTCGAAAAGGGCAATGAAATTATTGCAATGTGCCACCTCACCATTATGCCATCACTTACTTTCATGGGAAGCACCCGTATGGAAATACAAGCTGTAAGAGTTGCAGATAAATATAGAGGACAAAAAATAGGAAGCTGGATGTTTGATCAAGCAATTAGCTATGCTAAAGAACACGACGTTTCTATTCTCCAGCTCACAACCAATAAAAAGAGACATCAAGCAAAGCATTTTTATGAAAAACTTGGCTTTGAAGCAAGCCACGAAGGTATGAAATTATATTTAGGAACGAAAACATGACGATGGGTTGGCTTTGAATCGCAGGCATTGAGCGCGGTCGCAGGCGAAGATTGCAGTACAAGGCGTCGAAAAACAAACCGCTGGCGCCTTGGCAGCGTTGACTGAAGAAGCTTTACGGTCCCATACGTCAACACACCCCCCATTTGAGGGGACCTTTGATCATTGGAAGGTAGTGTTAGGGGTGATCCGTGCACGCTATCGAGGATGGATGAAAAAACAACAGGCGCACTTTGATCTTCTGGCAATGGCATAAAACCTCAGGCAGGCCCTCAACCCTATTCCTTTCAGATAAAAAACACGAGAGGTGCGCCCAAAGCTCTCTACACCAGACTCAAACAGACAAAAATAAGATCAAAGTACCCGCCTCTATCCCCAAAAGATCCCCCTAAAGAAGCTAGAATGCGAAAAAACCTCAAACTGCCTCAACTTACGCAGAAGGTTCGTTCACAGTCAAAAAATCTAATATCAAATCTATTCAGATCAAAATAATTAAATTCAATCAATTTTCTGATTTACGAAAATTGCAAGAAGATCCAAAAATAATTACTTGCGTCATATTTTGTGCAAAAGAAATTCACACCTCTGTGAAACCGTCATCTCTTGAGGCAACGTTTTCATGTGAAAGCCCAGCTTATACACATCCAAATGAATCTGTTCGAAAATCAAAGCATCCTCATAAGAAATTTTTCTGGCATCGGTATGTTCGATAAAACCCAGATTTTCGAAAAAGAAGACTTTGCTTCGGTAGATACCATTCTTTAGGCAACGATCAATTTCATCAAGTAATACAGGTGAAGGCGTGAATTCGACATCTTTAAAGTGAGATATATATTTACCAAGGGCATAGGTACAAAAGGGCGAGCGGTCGTAAAACTGCAAATCTCCAGAAGCGTTCATCTGCCGCTCTTTCTGCATGTACGTAACTTTATCTACAAATTCAGGCTGTTCCCATGGGCGTTCTATTCCCTGATCCTGCTTACGTGTAATCACATCAGTCGCAGCTTCATGAATCACAACATACCCTAAGTTTTCTAATTTTTTAATGACAGAGGTTTTGCCACTCCCCGGAGTACCGGTGAAGATGAAACGTTTAACTAGATTGAAATGATTCATATGCTCCATTTCTTTTAAGCAATCTAACGAGTCTTACTTGTGCTTTTGTAACATCTTTTATTTTGATGTTGGATCGAGAAGAGTCTAGATCTAGAGCCAAGAATTATTGATGAGGTGATCATATGAAAACTTTTATTTTAATACATGGGGCATGGCATGGTAGCTGGTGCTGGGAAAATACAGCCGATTTATTGCAAAACCTTGGGCATAAAGTTTATACGATTGATTTGCCAAGCCATCATACGAATCAAGCTGATTTTACTAAGATTAATCTCAATAGTTACGTACAATATGTTACTCATTTTATCAAAGGCATTAGTGAAAAAGTCACTCTCGTAGGTCATAGCATGGCGGGTGTTATCATCAGTCAAGTAGCAGAAGATAATTCAGATAAAATAGACAAATTAGTATATGTCAGTGCTTTTGTTCCAGATCACAGAGGCTCACTTATTCAAGAAGAGAAAAAGGCGATCAGGCCAAGCGTTGCACTTGAAGTCTTGATAGATGAAGAAAATAATAAAATAAAAATTACTCAGTCAAAAAAATTAAGAGAATTATTTTATAACATGTGTTCTGCTCAGCAAAGTCATCAAGCAATAAGCCACCTACAAGATCAACCACTACAACCATTCCTTGACCATGTCTCATTATCTGAGACAAAATTTGGAAAGGTTGATAAAATTTACATTGAATGTTTACAAGATAATGCGATCTATATTGATGATCAACGTAGGATGCATCAAAAATTAAACTGTCAAGTAATCTCACTAGAGAGTGACCATTCTCCTTTTTTCTCTTGTCCAGAGAAATTAGTAAAGATCCTAGCCGAACATTCGTGAAGGAAAATTTTAAAATGATAGAATGACGGCCCTGAAAGCCTCAAATCACAGAGTTTCAGATAAGATCAGCGCCCTCTTTTAAATCAAGAAACCCTAGCTTTAGAAATACTGAGACAACATATCTGAGGAGTTCCTGAGGCCATGCTTTTCCTTTTCCTCATAAAGTACTGGCGATATTGGATCGAAAAGGAGTCATTTTTCCCCTTTTGTAGAAAATGGCTCTGCTCCATCTTCCAAAATATCTAAATACTTCAGGTAGATATAAACTTTATCACGTTTCTTACCGCTCACCTCTTCTAATACACCAAGAGACTTCAAGTGATTTAATGCACTTCTGGCTGTAGGCTGAGTCATTTTCAATTCCTTGGCCAGAAGCGGAACTGTCACTTGAGGAAGACGTTTCATGTATTCAAGTGTTTGTTCACAAGAAAACCTAGCGCGCCCTAAACGAGATATTTTCTCGCTGTCTTTTGTAAAAAGATCATTAATTTGCCGAGCCGTTTGAATGGCTTGTTTTGAAGATTTGCAGACACCAATTAGAAAAAACTCCAGCCATGTTTCCCAAGTGCCAGATTCCCTGACTTCTTGCAGCAGCTCATAATACGTATGGCGATTTTCTTTAAGATAAAGGCTTAAGTAAAGGATTGGTTCATCAAGCATACCATTTGCACACAAAAGTAAGGTAATGAGTAATCTGCCAAGTCTGCCATTACCGTCTAAAAAAGGATGTATTGTTTCAAACTGAACATGAGCCAGTCCTGCTTTTATGAGAACGGGCAGACTTTCATCATGAAGAAATTTTTCAAAGTTGCTAAGGCAATCACTTAAATGGTCTACTGGAGGAGGAACAAAGAGCGCATTTCCCGGCCTTGTGCCGCCAATCCAATTTTGTGATCTTCTAAATTCTCCAGGCGTTTGACTTGATCCCCTGCCGCCAGAAAGCAAAATACCGTGGATTTCTTTTAAAAGTCTCAGAGATAAAGGAAAATCATCTTTTAACCGCTCTAAGCCATAGTTTATCGCTTTAACATAATTAGATACTTCTTCCACATCTTCAATTGAGACTTCAGGTTTTTGATTATGTTCAAAGAGCATGAGATCTGAGAAAGAGCTCTGCGTTCCTTCAATCTGACTTGAAAGCAGAGCTTCTTTACGTACATACATGTAGATGAAGAGCGCTGTATTAGGAATATTCTGATGAATACTATTTAATTCAGCTAAAGCCAGCGTTGCTTTTTCAAGGTAAGGATAAAGCATCGTGAGTTCTATAGGTGGCTCAGGTGGCAGTTTTGCAGGAACATATGCTTGATATGACTCACCAGAGCTCTTTTGCGTCATATATATTCCTATT
>CAZGKG010000073.1:4930-5495 GCA_964525615.1 uncultured Rickettsiales bacterium
ATATTATCAAAATATTACAAAAGATGTGTCGAATTGAAAGCTCTCTGGGTGGTTCTGGTGGCAATTTGGGAGGAACATAGGCTTTATATGACTCACCAGAGACCTTTTGAGTGATATACAATCCTATTCTTTTATTCATAAGCCATCTTTTCTTAAGCTATCCACACTAAGAAACTATATCGGATTATCTTTTCTTAGTTAAGATGGTAAAGAAAAGATACGCAATCGAGGATGCATCCTTTTACAGAGAGCATAAATGAGCTATTGAACACTCTCTCAGTACGCCTTTGTCATCGCATCTGGAAAAAAATGACGATGCCACCCCCGTTTGGATTTGATCAGGCTATGATCAAGTAATATCCGCCAGATTTTTTTAAGAGATTCTGTCTCCCCCCCGACACATCCTTGGGAACAAACATTTTATCTTGCCTGAGGGGACCTTGATACCTTTATGGACTCTTCATCCCTTCTCCTGTATCTCTTGATCTGTTGGAACTTCGGGGATTAAGACTTTACCCACATCTGGAGCTTTCACTGACCATAAAACGACCCAAACCTCTTCCTT
>CAZGKG010000074.1:0-5313 GCA_964525615.1 uncultured Rickettsiales bacterium
GCGTTTTTGGAATTTTTTTTCTTTGAGAAAAGAATCGGATCGTAAGCAACTACTTATTTTTTTTCTTTATTTGGAACATTCTTTTCTTGCGGGTCTCTCTCTTGTGGCGGCAATAGGTTTTCTTACCCAGGAAATTCGGGGGAAATGGTTGCTGCTGATTCAGGATATTCGGGATCAGTTAGAGGAGGGAACGTGCTTTTCCAGAGCCCTTGGGGTTCACGCAGAATTTTCTGATCCAGTGTTGTTATCTCTTTTAAAAGTAGGAGAAGAAACAGGCGCAATGGGAGAAATTTTGACGCATGTTACAACCTATTTGCAAAAACGTCAGGCCACTCAGGAGCGCCTTCGGGAGGCCTTGCGTTATCCTGTAATGATTTTTTTTCTCCTGGTTTTACCAATGGGTGTTTTGTTGGAAAATCTTCTCCCTTCCATGAGGGAATTTTCCCAAACCCTAAATCTTGAGTCTCGGGGGATTGTAAGATTTTTTGAAGGGCTTTCAAACGCGTTTCAAAAAAAAGGCGACGTTTTTTGGTTAGGCGGCGGGGTGTTTTTTGGTAGTATTTTTCTTTTTTGGAAAAGATTTTCAGGAAAATTTTTTTGCCTTCAGAGGATTTTTTTGAAACTTCCCCTTTGGGGGACTTTGAACTTACACATTGCTTGGGGGCATTTTTTTGAGGCATGGCGGTTGATGATTCTTTCTGGAATCCCGATCGCTCATGCATTTCAAAAGTCTGTGACAGGGGTTTCCCATCCCCTTCTAAAACGTTTTCTTGAAAAATCTGAAAAGCAATTATTTGAGGGAGAAAGAATGGCTTCTCTTTTTTTAAAGGCTCCTGGGATCAAATCCTTTATTTATCAGTTGTTGGTGGTGGGAGAAAAAACGGGAGGATTTTCTGGGGTTTTGCAACAAATTGTGCGTTTGCATGAGGGAGAAGCCTCCCGCCTTGAAAAAAATTTTTTAACCTTCTTACAGCCCTTTTTTCTTGGTTTTTTGGGGCTTTTTCTTCTTTTTATTGCAATGGGGACGGTGATTCCCCTTTATGAGACGCTTCCTCACATTTCGAGAGGGACCTTATGAAAAAGTTTCATTTTTCTCTGCCGATCGACAGGAATCTTTTACAAACTGTTTTTTTGGTGCTTGAGGGCGATTGTCTCTCCCTTTTCAGAGGGGAGGTCTCAGAACCTCTTTTGTTTTTGAATTGGGGTGAAGAGAAAGAGAAACTGATTTCCTGGCTTGAAAACAACAAAATGAGAAATTGTCAGGTATTTCTTGATCTGCCTGAACAAAATCTCAATTTTGAGGTGTTTCCCCGGGGGCTTTCGGTGGGAGATTGTCTCCGGCTTCTAAAGGCCCGGTGGCGCATGGTCAAAAGTCAAAGTCTTTTTTGGTGGTTTCGTCCCTTTTTACCACCTGCTGCAGAACTAACGACCTTAACTATTCCTGCCACTGTTGCTTTGAGAGAGCTGCTTAAAATTTTAGATCGTTATGGCCCTTTGAAAGTTTATAGCCTTTCCCTAAGACGGGTATTCCAGGCAAGAAATTCTGCTCAAAAACAAGGGGCTTCTTTTGCTCTTGGGACTTTAACCTTCATTGTCGATTCTCAAAGTCCTCAAGTGCGATTTTTTCTTTTTTTGGGTGACAGATTGATTTTGGTTCGTTCTTTTGTGAGAGAGCCGGAAGAGGATGAGGCTTTAGGGCGCCAAAAGGAGGTTGAGGCTGGGGAAGAAACCCTCTCTTATGTGCGTGCACATCGCTCCTTAAAAAATGAGCCTGTGTTTTGGATCTGGCTTGGGGATAAAAAAGAGTCACCGACTGATTCCTTGAGGGCGTTGTGTTTGATGAAGCGTCCCTTTTGGGCTTTTAATTTCTTATCAGGAAGGCTTTTTTTAAATCGTCGGATGTTGCCCTTGAGATCGCGCGGTTTTCCTTTTGTTTCTCAAAAAATTATGATGGCTGGTTTTTTTGTCATTGGTGGTGGTGTTTTTTCTTATGGGAGTATTTCGTTGTATCACCGCTATTGTTTGTATCGTTATTTAGAAAAACAAACCCTTGGATTGCAAAAGCAGGTGGAGGCCTTTCAGAAGGACACCTCCTTCTTGGATGGGACGTTACAGGAAATTCGGATGCTAAAGCCCTTTATGAATCGCAACCCTTTCCCATTAAAAATCCTTCAAAAACTCTCAAAAACCCTTCCCTCATCCCTTCAAGTCAAAGGTTTTCAATGGGGGAAAGGAAGGGCAGGTAGTTCTTTTTGTGATCTTGATTTGGATGCTGTGAGTTGGGGCCAGCAGATAGGCGCTTTTAAGCAGCAGGATTTTATGAAAGCACTTCAAGAAAAGATGAAGGCAACAAGTATAAAAAAACGTTTCACCTCTTCTGAAACCCTGAGGATTAAGATGATATGGGCTCCTTCAAAAAAATAAATCGAACTCTTTTGAAAGGGGTTTTTGTAGTCGCTCTTCCCCTGATGCTTGTATTCTTTATGAAGCAACCCATTGAGACACGTTTGGCTCTCGCACAGATTCGTTTCACAAAAGAATTGAAGAGGGTGCAAGAAACAGAAATTTTTTATGCCTTTTGTCGCAAGCATGAGGTCTCTTTGAAACGGCTTTTGGCTCAGAAAAAAAAGCAACAATTTCTTACCTTTGAGGCCTTAGGAGCCGAATTCAAAAAATTGGGAAAAAATTCTGGAATTGAAAATCTTGTAATCAAAATGATTGTGCCGAAAAAAAAATTGGCTTCCGAAGCGCAGCGGCGTCTTGAATTGATTTTCAAGGCCTCGAATGAAAAAGCCTGTTTTAGTTTTATTGCGGCCTGTTGGGAGAGTTTTCCTGGCCTTTTTTTTCCTCAGAAGTTGGTTCTTTGTCCCTTTCCTTCAGGAAACGGTCAGGCAGTGTCAGGAAAATATCTCTTGAATTTTCAAAAGAACTTTTCCCCTTAAGGATCTGAAGGAGGCCTTTTGAGAGGAAAGTACTGGAGGTCTTTTTGATGGGAGAGAGGTCTTGAGGGATTTTTGAGCTTCTTCGAAGGGACATGAATTTTGGTTGATGTTTCTGTTGGGCTTTTTGGCATTGTGTGTCAACTGGAGAAGGATGCCCAAGCCAAAAGCCTTGTTGTGGGTATGAAAAAAGGCCTCCAAGATGTGTTTTCTGACCCATCAAAGCAGATCTCTTTGTCTTATTGAGAGCCTCATATATTATGAACGAGTATGAGTTTTTTTCTGATCTTAAAAATCCCTCCTTAGATGAGAGGAGATCATTCTTGTGATTTTTTCTTAAGCTCTTGTGCACAAAAAATCATCTGAGCCAGAGTATTGCTGAAGGGATGGAGATGCATATTGTGTCAGTTTTTGTTGCTTTGTCGAAGCGACGGAAGACACGGTGCGCGGTTTTTCATTACCTAAGAGCAGCAAGGTGAGGGGGTTTTTCTGATGGATATGTGATCTATGCCTGAGGAGTTTTGAGGTTTTTGGGGGGGGTGTGATCAGTACGCTGCCTTGAGGATCTATTTATTTTATGTCTTAGTGATATGCCTTATCTGCAGCGACAGATACGTTCATGAAGAGTGGTGATTCCTTAAACCTTCATGACATGAGGATGCTGTTTTGGAGTTGGCGCAAATTTAAGAAGTCTCCGAAATCTCAAAATCAGAAAATGCCTTCATAAGACGATTTCTCTTGAGATTTTTAATTGAAATCTAAATGTTCAATCCGTTGAACTTCAAAATTGAATGCATCGAAGGCGCCGCGGTAACATCCTGTTTCTTTTACAGAAAAATGAATGTTACCGTTATTTTTGATTGATATTTAAATAATTTTAAGTTTATCTTGGGAGTTTTTCACACGCCATGAGAGTTCCGTCGACACAATGGGTTACGATTTTTGTGACGGTGTCTGTACAAGAATCTTTAAAGTTACATCTAATTAATTGACCATCATTTGGAAATGCTCTTGCTATTTCTCCAAGCCCACAAATCTTATCCCAAGATTCTTTAAAGGACGAAGGTATTAAGTTCGAAGGCATAAATTCGGTCAGAATATCTCTTGAATTATGAAAAAGTTCATATAAAGCGCCTTGTACTTGGTGGGGGAAAGCTTCATAAAGATTCGAAATTTTTTCGGCAATTGCCCGGGAAATATTAAGTTGCTGACTCAATGCTCCAGGACCGCCTGCAATACAACTATCATTCATAACGAGGTGATGGTTTATGTCTACTGAAACACTCTGATTATGAACAAATACGGGAACTTCTACCTGAAATCCAATTGAATCTATATACCTTTGGAGCCCACTAAGTCCAATCCTTTTCAAGACAGGCTTAACATCTTCTGTCATATTCTGATATTGGGCTGTCAAATTCTGGAAAAAATTAAGTACGTTCAATTTATCTGAGATAGTCTCCCATGCATGATCTTTCATCCATTGATTATAAAAATTTTCACATTGTCCTAGATCAATTGGTTGATCGGCTTCGCTCGAGGGGGAAGTCGCCCATATGCGCGCTGCTGCCGTTGCTATAACTGCTAGGGTTGTTATACTACCTACTGCAATCAGGAGATTGCGTTTCGTTAAAAGACGAGACTGACAACGGCCTTTTGATGGATCGTAGTTTTCCCCTTGTCCAGCATCTTCCCCGTTTTCTATCATTAGCACGAGTCGTATACTGTCATCCTCTTTACTGGGTTTTCTGAAAACACTAAAAACATTTTCTGCAATTGAACCAAAAAAACTCTCTGAAAATGCTGTTTGGCTCGATAATAACGTTGCGAGAAAAAAACAACTTAAAAATTTATTCTTCATAAAAAAAAACCAATTGTTTGTTAATATTTAAATTTAAATTAAAGTAAAAAATCTAAAAATGAAATATCCATAAAGCACTAATTTGTTTTTTATTATTGAGATAAAAAAAATCTTATAGTCTAAATTTCAAATTGACGTTCCACGGACATTTTTTACGATGTAGGGGTCGATATAAGATTTTTTTGATTTTCTTTTGAGGTTTTTGGGAGGGGGAAGTGGCCGCACCTTATTCCTTCAGAAGGAATAAGTTTCAGAGATGGAGATGGATTGCAGGTGATTATCAGAAGATCAAAGTGTCTTTGATTCTTTACTCACTAAAACGATGGTGCCCACGGCCAAAACCCAACACCATTTTCTAGTCAGCAAAGGTCCTCTTAAAGTTTTAGTGACGGGGGACCGTAACGCTTGTGCAGCCAACGCTGTAATCCCCTTTCATTGGGTGAGCGGCTTGCTTTTCGATGCCTTGTACAGCAAGTCATCCTTCATCCTTCGCAGCCCCTTGGTTTTTTGGCT
>CAZGKG010000075.1:0-5274 GCA_964525615.1 uncultured Rickettsiales bacterium
ACAATTCTTTATCGCAAATCCCTTCAAGAGGCGCCCAGTTTTCGTTTAAATCCTCGTGAATTACAAGAAACATTTAAGCAAGGAGTCTTTTTTCGAGAAAAGGCGGCCGTTCAGGAGATTCTTTCGGACAAAGAGGGACAGGTCTTCGGTGTGCTTTTGGAAGGCGGAGAAGTGGTGGAGGCAAAAACTGTTTTGATCGCCACAGGCACGCTTGCAAATACCATTCTCTTTGAGGAATTTCCAGATCTTTTTGCGGATCCTCGGGTCACTCTTTGGGTGGATCCCGATCCTATGTATCGGGGAAGTGTGGTGAAGGCAATTGCTAGCGCCCAAAAAGGGCATCATCGAATCACGGCTGCGCTTGAGAAAACCCCCTCTCGCCCTCAGGAAATGCCGTCGGTTTTTTTTCAGACAGTACGCGGTTTTTTTGAGGCCCGTGTGGTGGGGGTTAAATCCTATGCGTCGGATCTTTTTGAGGTGACGGTTCGGGCGCCTTTTATGGCACAGCAGGAGGATAGGGGGCAATTTTTTAAACTTCAGGTATGGGGAGGGGCCAGTGAGGGGGTGGCCCTTAGAACAACGCACCGTGACTTTGACAAAGGCGAGCTTACCTTTCAGATCAAAGAGGTGGGGGCGTCTACTTATCGTCTTTCTTTGTTACGACCGGGAGATGGGGTTTTTCTGATGGGGCCCTTAGGGGATCCTCTTCCAAAGACGGGTTTCCAACACCTTGTGCCTCTGGAAACCCCGATGCAGTGCATGATGAAGCAGTTGTGCGCCCAATGCCTTCAGGTGGTCACAGATCCTCTCACAGGAAAATCTCGTATCGTCTTTGGGTGTCAAGAGCTTTATCATCCTGAAGCATCTGTCGATGTCAAAGCCCAACAGCTGCGTTTAAAGCAAAATCGTCTTATGGAGCGGGCTTTGTGGGCGTGGGTGAAGGGGGTTTCTTTGACGGGGTCGCGTCTCCCTCCAGGTTTTTAAGATGGGAAAAAGCCTCAAGCGCCATTGCCGCTGATTTGGGCCCATCTACTATAGGGAAAGGGTAGGTTTCGCCTAGCACAATCCCTGCTCTCCGGAGGACCTCTTGGGGTGCTTGCCATGGTTTGAAAAGGTAGGTCTCAGGCAAGGTCTTAAGCTCTGGTACAAAACGCCGCGTGTAGTCTCCGTGAGGATCGAACTTTTCCCCCTGAAGCACAGGATTAAAAATGCGGAAGTAAGGAGCGGCATCTGCGCCACAGCCAGCGATCCATTGCCATCCAGCACTATTGTTGGCGAGGTCTGCATCCACAAGACAGTCCCAAAACCATCGTTCGCCGTGTCGCCAGTGCATTCTTAGGTTTTTGACCAAAAATGAACCAACGATCATTCGCACCCGGTTGTGCATGTAACCTGTCTGCCACAATTCCCGCATGCCTGCATCTATGATGGGATAGCCTGTTTGTCCCTTCTGCCAGCGTTTGAGGTGCTCTTTGTTATTTTGCCATGGAAAATGGTCGAATTTTGATTGCAGGTTTTTGTAGGGCAAGTCCGGGAATTGGTGCAGAAGATGGTAAGAAAATTCCCGCCAGCCCAGCTCACTTTGAAAATGGTCGATATTTTTGTCTTGCTCAAGAGCCGAGACCTTATGCCAGATTTTTTGGGGAGAAATTTCCCCAAAATGCAGATGGGGAGAGAGGCGAGAAACAAAAGGTTGGGCTGGGAAATTCCGTCCTTCTTTATACTGGGGGAGGCCTTCTTTTAAAAAATGAGACAGCCTTTTTTCAGCGCCTTCTTCCCCGATCGTCCAATGACCTTCTAAGGAGACATCCCATCTAAGATGGGGGCGTAGATTCAAATCCTCAATTCCCAACGCTTTTTCATCCCGTACTAGATCCAAGTGTGTAGGTGAAGGAAGAGGAGTACGGGGAGGGGAGGCGTTCAAACAGCCTTTCCGGTAAAAGGGTGTAAAGACTTTGTAAGGAGTGCCATCTTGCTTTTGAATGTCCCAAGGTTCCCATAAAAGAAATCCGTTGAAACTTTCGGCGTTGATTCCTTTTTGTCTTAAGGTCTTTTTGATGCGGGTATCCCGTTCCATGCGCCAGGGTTCATAACATCGGTTCCAAAATACCCCTTTGATCGGATAGCGCTCGAGGATCTCATTGAGACAGGCTTCTGCTTGTCCACGATAGACGCTTAATTTTATCCCTAAAGATTTCTCAAGTGCACACAAGGAATGATGAAGCCACCAGCGGCTGGCAGCCCCCATGGCGTGTTCTCCTGCGCTATCGTCATCCAAAATATACAGGGGCAGAACTGTTCCCAATGCCGCTGCTTTGAAAAGGGCAGGGTTGTCTTCTAAACGTAAATCTTGCCGAAACCAATGGATGTAAGTCGGTTTTTCCATTTAAAGGCGGCCACATTTTTTATTTTCCAGATTCTTAAACGTTATGACACTGCGATGACCGATACAGCAAGAGATAAAATTACAAGTCCGGTGACACGCCAGCGCATCCTTATATACCATCCATCAGTTTGATTGAGGGTATAAAGTCTTTGATCAATCAGCAGAAGAAAGAAAAAGCAAAAGCCAAGGGTCATCAGGGCGATTGGGCGAGAGGGAAGGATCATGCATCCCCAAGAGACCAAAGTGATTCCATTGCTGCTTGCCAAAAGCCATGTGGGTTTTTTTTCCTGATGTTTCATACTGATGCCCCAATGGATGCCACAAATAAAGGAAACAATAATGGCGCCATAAGCGCAGAGGACATAGGAGACCCTTTCCTGAGATACACCATTCATCAAAAGGATCATAGCAATTCCAAAGGGCAATGCCCCAAGATAGGTTAATAAACAAGCATATTTGGGGTATGGATCATCCATGGCCATGCCTCTTGCATTTTTCAGAACAATAGATCACCTCATCCCAAACCTTTTCCCATTTTTTCCGCCAGGTAAAGGGTTTGGCACACGCACCACAGATTTTTTGTGGAAGATGGTGCTTCTTGATTCCTCGAGGCATTAAAACAGGTCCCTTATTCTCTCATTTTTCCATCATAACACCATCATTCTTTAGAGAAGAACTAGAGATAATCTTATATCAATTTATTAAATTTTATGGTTTGGAAGAGACCGTTGATTGACCATTAAATTTTTCGCCTGTGAGCTTTGGCCTGAGTCCATTTGTGTTCTAGGGTTAAGATCCGGAGCCTAAGAGGGCAGGTAAAGAATATGATGTCCCGCCTCTTCAACAGCTTTTTTGATTGCTGTGCCTTGATGGAACGTCCCATGCTCCATGATGATCCCATTGCGGTGCGGCAATTTTGGGAGAAGATCTTGGATCACCCAACCAGGCAACATTTCTGTGTTCATGGGGCACGCAAACAAAAAACGAACCTTTATGATTCATACCATATGGGCTCACGCCTTGATGATTTCTCGCCTTAAGATGCCTCTTAGCTTCTGAGTATCCAGAAGACCCTATTCCGGCTCCTCTTATTCCAAGAGTTTTTTGTCTTACAAAAAAGTCCTTTTTAGCTAAATTTATATTTAATCTTATATTTTCTAGATGTCACGGTAACATCATCAATATGCAGGGCTTTCAATGTCTTTTAATAAGAAAAAACTTTTAAAAAAATATTTTTTGGTTGGGGCTCAAATTCTCGTAACAAGCTCTGTTTCCATAGCTAATAAAACTCATACTTACAAAGAAATTTTTTTAACCCACGAAGAAAATTGTTCTGATAAATGGGACGGATATTTCAACATCTATGATGCGGCTTTTCAAAGTTTTATTGGTAAATCTCCCCATGTGTTAGAGATCGGTGTTCAAAACGGTGGAAGCCTTCAAAATTGGAAACGCTATTTTATAAACGGCGCAATTTATGGAATTGATATTGATCCAAAAGTTTGTAAAGTTCCCTTGGGCGAAGGAATTTCTACCTATTGCTTTAATGCGACAGACCCTCACGCAACCCAAAAAAATTTGAACGATTTAACCTTCGACTGTATTATTGATGATGGATCTCACATCAGTTCCGATGTGATCGCTTCTTTAAAAATTTTTTTTAAAAGACTCAAACCTGGTGGAGTCTATGTGATCGAAGATCTTCACACATCTTACTGGTCTTCCCATGGAGGGGGGCTTTTAAAAAAAGGCACCTCAATCGAATTCTTAAAAAAAATCGTGGACTTGATGAATCATGATCACATTCAGCGATCTTTTTTTTCCTCTCAAGCTTCAGAAGAAGAGCGTTATTTTATCCAATGGGTCTCATCAGTTACCTTTGCGGATAGTATTGCCATCATTCGTAAGAATGAAGCCCCCCGAAAACCTTTGAAAAGAATTATTGTGGGAACAAAAGATCATGTGGTGTCTGTCTTACAAGAACCCAACAATCGTGTGTTTTATTACCCTCCAGAAAAAGCAAAAGAACTCCTCCAAGAAACATCACCTTCTTCATCGCCAGAATAAAAATAACAACACCTCCTTGAGGCAAAAGTAAAAAAAATCTCACCGATATTTACGTCACGAGATTTTAAATACGTTCCAAGGGGGTTTGGGCTTTCGAGGACATGAAAAAAACCTCCAAGATAAGATTTTTATTTATCTGAAGGAGGCTCTGATGCAGCTTTTGGGACTGTACCCTCCTATTGAAAAACTTGGCCAAAGGCGTAACAGCTGCCCATTCCTCTCTTCATTCTCCCATTCAAATGCCCCCCATACAATGGACATGTGGAACGACGAAATAGAACCATGAGAGGTTATGAAGGTATTTAGTTAGGGATAACTACTCGACAAAAGAAAAGATTTTTGATACTTCATCAAGAGTCAGAAGAGGGCGCCTAGCTCAGTTGGTAGAGCAGCTGACTCTTAATCAGCGGGTCATAGGTTCGAATCCTATGGCGCCCACCAGAAGCCACGGGGTTTTCAGGTTTTTTTGAAGGCCGTAAAAACTCCCGGGGATACCTGGGGTGTACTATTGTACCGGGAGAGATTGCTGTTTTTTTTTCTTTGACTGAAATTTTTCCTGAGTCTGATGAGCTGTCTTTTCTGAAATATGGAATTCCAAATGAATGACTTAGGTGGTTTTGACGTTGAGCGTTGCCAGATTTTTAGAAAAATTGTGTAAAAAAGAAAATAATCAACTCAAAATAGAACGAAAATAATTGTTTCTACAGAGCCAATTTATCCATAAAAATGTTTTCTTTTTTTATGGCAACTTTTCCAAGGAAATAGGCCGTTTTTGGCAGGTCCTGGGCTTTTGCAGACGCTCGGCGGAATTGCGCTGGTGA
>CAZGKG010000076.1:0-5229 GCA_964525615.1 uncultured Rickettsiales bacterium
AAGACGACAAAAGTTTCTCCGCATGGGACGCACCGTAGGAATTTAAAATGGCGACCCGTCTTCAACCGGTCAGAGGAATGCGGGATTTAATGCCCACCACGCAGGCTCTACACAAAATGATCCTGTCAGAAGCTTCCCGCATCACAGCTCTTTACGATTTTCACGAAGTTTCTACCCCTCTTTTGGAATATCGAGAAGTCTTTGATCGCACTGTTGAGACTTCTGATATTGTGGCAAAGGAAATGTACACCGTCTTAAGTCGTTCTCAAGAAAAGGACGCACCGATGGTTCTTCGCCCAGAGGGGACTGCACCGGTGATGCGCGCCCTTCTTTCAGAGGCACTGACCCAAGATCTTCCCCTCAAATTTTTCTATGCAGGCCCCATGTTTCGATATGATCGTCCCCAAAAAGGACGACTTCGACAATTTCATCAGGTGGGTGTTGAGGCATTAGGCATTCCTGAACCTTGGGCAGACATAGAAATTCTCGCCTGCGCTTATCAATTTTTTCAAGCCCTTCATCTGGATCAAATGGTAACTCTTGAAATCAATACTTTAGGGGATCGCGAAAGTTACAACTTGTTTCGACAAAAACTAACCACTTATCTTGAACCCTACACCCAAGAGCTCTCTCACGACAGCCAAGCACGGCTAAAAAAAAATCCTTTGCGTATTTTAGATAGCAAAGAAGCACAAGACCAAAAAATCGTAGAAAACGCTCCTTCCCTTTCAAGTTGTTTAACATCTGAAGCCAAAGCCTTTTTTGAGAAGGTTCTAGAAGGCTTGAATGCCCTAAAAATCCCTTATCAGCTCAACTCCCGCCTGGTACGAGGCCTTGACTATTACACCCATACAACTTTTGAATGGACGACCCAAAGTCTTGGCGCGCAAGGAACTCTTTTGGCAGGAGGCCGATATGACGGTCTTTCTCCTCTTCTGGGAGGACCTGAAATTCCAGGAGTAGGCTGGGCAGCAGGTGTTGAGAGATTAGCTCTTTTAACGTCCCTCACCCCTCCGTCCCACTCCTGTCCTGTCTTAATCCCTCAAAGTGAGGCAGATCTTTTACCAGCAATGATTCTGGCCGAAACCTTAAGAAACCAAGGCGTCCCCTTAAAATTAATGGGGGGACCTCAAGGAATAGGGAAGAAAATTCAAAAAGCCCAAAAGGCAGGCCACACAATGGTGCTTATTTTAGGAGAACAAGAACGCACCACTCAGTCCATTACCCTAAAGGATCTGACCAAAGGCCATCAAGAGGTACTTAACCAAAATGAAATAAGCCGTTTTTTAAAAAAGATTTAAAAACAGATAAAAATAAAAAAATAACCAATTAATTGATTATTTTTTAATTATACAGATTTTTTTTATTAAAAAAAAGATTTTACCTTAAGCGGAAATTAAATATTATAACTAAAGATATCCTCTTCCCAACCGACGCAATCCAGAAGCGCCCGTTGGGGGAGGAATTTAAAACAGGCTTGTGCCAAGTGATCTCTCCCCTCTCGAATTAACATCCCGTCTAACTTTTTTCTTAAAACATGAAGATATAACACATCGCGAGCTGCATATTTCTTTTGCTCTTCTGAAAGCACAGAAGATCCCCAATCAGAACTTTGCTCTGCTTTTGAAATATCAACACCTATAAGTTCTCGACACAGTTCCCTTAAGCCATGGCGATCCGTATAGGTACGAGCAAAACGAGAGGCGATTTTAGTGCAATAAACCGACTGACAAAGTACCCCCAAAGAACGATAAAGCACCGCAATATCAAAACGTCCAAAATGAAAAAGTTTCTCTACCTGAGGATTTTCAAGAAGAGCTTTCAAACGAGGAGAGCCTGAGGGATTCTCACGAGAAAATTGAACAAGATAAGCAGTGCCATCTCCACAAGAAAGCTGCACAAGGCAGAGACGATCACGAGAATGCCGCAATCCAAGAGTTTCTGTATCAATCGCTATGGAATCTGCTTGGGGGAAATTTTCCGGAAGATCATCCCAAAAATGATAAATAGCCAGAGGATGCCTCCTTTGTAATCCCATCACACATCAAACCTATACCTATTCTTCACTGGTGCCCAGGAGAAGACTCGAACTTCCACGAAAATAAATTCACTAGAACCTGAATCTAGCGCGTCTACCAATTCCGCCACCTGGGCTCAAGGAGTTCTTGTCGTTAACTCTCTTCCAATAGATTGTCAACTCCTTATTTGGATTTTTTTGTTCTTATGGGAGATAATGAGAAACCTTTGAGGAGTTTTTTTGTTTTATGACGCACATTCGCGATGAAATCGTCACAGTTTTTGGCGGCACAGGTTTTTTAGGAAGTTGTGTCGTGCAAGAAGCTGTAAAATCAGGATTGACGGTCCGTGTTGCCGTTCGATCCCCTGGGGAGGGCCTTTTCCTTAAGCAAATGGCAGAAGTAGGTCAAGTGGAGTTAATCACGGCTTCCGTCCTTGATCCTTCAAGTATTGAAAAAGCTCTCGAGGGGGCTTCTTATGCCGTCAATTGTGTCGGCATCCTCTTTCCAAAAGGTCCTCAGACTTTTAAAAAAATTCATCATGAAGCCCCAGAGGCAATTGCTAAAGCTTGCCGTAAAAAAAAGATCAAACGCCTCGTCCATGTTTCTGCGATTGGGGCAGATCCTAAAAGTTCCTGTCGTTACTTTCAAACAAAAGCCGAAGGGGAAGAAGCTGTTTTAAAAAACTTTAAAGAATCTTTTATTCTTCGTCCAAGCGTTATTTTTGGGCCCAAAGATCAATTTATTGGTCGCTTTTCTCGTATGGCGCGCACCTTTCATATAATCCCCGTCATAGGAGGCGGAAAAACCCATTGTCAGCCTGTTTATGTGGGAGATGTGGCACAAGCGATTGTTTCTTGTCTCGTCACACAAGATCTTCATCTCCCAAAAAAAACACCTATTTTTGAACTGGGAGGTCCTGAGGTTTTCACTTTCCGGACTTTGTTTGAAGAAATGCTCAAGGAGATCAAAGGAAAGGCTTGGATTGTTTCGATTCCCTTTCCCATCGCATCAATAATTGCTTTTTTTACCGGTTTTTTATTCCCTCAACTTCTCTCAAGAGAACAAATAAAAATGCTCAAAAAAGACAATGTTGTGCAAAAAGGAAGCATGGGCTTTCAAACGTTAAAAATTCAACCCAAGTCTCTGAAAGAGCTTTTTCCATCTCTTTTGGCTCGATTTGCTTCTCCTCAAAGAACCCATCCCTTCTCAACAATTCCTTAACTTTTTTTCGGAAAAATAAACAGAAATGACAAAATAAATGTTCTCAAAGGTCAAAAAAAACAAGAAAAAACCGTCTTTTAATAGACATTTTTTCAAAAAACATTTTTTTGAAGTGTTTAGTCACAACATATCGATCGAACAAAACTGATGGAGAGTTTTATGGGTACGCAGTTACCAGAAGGATATCGCCCTTCTGAAAAGGAGTCTTTCATGAATCCCTTGCAAACAGAATATTTTCGCCAAAAATTACTCAAATGGCGTGATGAACTTCTGCAAAATTCTCTAGACACCTTTCATCATTTACAAGAAGGGTATGCCTCAACACCAGATTTTACAGACAAAGCCGCAATTGAAGAGGATCTGTCCGCCGAGCTTCGGGCAAGAGATCGCGAAAGAAAGCTGATTGTAAAAATTGATGAAGCTCTCAAAAGAATTGAAGAAGGATCTTATGGATATTGCGAAGAAACGGGAGAACCCATTAGTCTTAGAAGACTTGACGCGCGCCCTGTCGCAACCTTAAGTCTCGAGGCCCAAGAACGCCGCGAGCGTTATGAGCGGGTCTATAACGCGTAAGTCACAGCTCCTTATCATTTTCACCTTCTCTTTCATTTTAAATAAAAAAAGCTAGATCAAGGAGCTATGACTTTTTTTTATAATTTCAAAAGATCACGTGACAAAAAAATTATAAAATACTATAAGGAAAGGGGTTTTGATATTAGGTAATATACTTAATGAATGTGATCATTTTGCCTCTTTTAAAAACAGTGCACATGGTTTTGGGATTATATTCGTGGATCCTTCTGGTCTCTATTATTTTAAACTGGTTGATCTTGTTCAGGATTGTGAACTCCCATCAACCCTTTGTCCATTTGATTTCATCCCTTTCCTTTCAGATCACAAACCCCCTTCTTTCCTTTATTCGCCGTTATCTTCCTTTTATCAATGGCATTGATTTATCTCCTATTATCTTATTTTTTATAATTTATTTTCTTCAAGATTTTATAGAGCGTCTTGCTTTTTTATTATTGTAAGAAAAAAAAACCGTCTTCTTTCACAAGGTTAAAATTATTTAATTGATTCTCCCTTTTATTTTTAAAGATAATTAAGAAAATAAATATAAAAAATAATACGACAACGGAGTTTTCAGATGATTTTATCAAAGAAAGATTCAAAAAGTTATATGCTTATGAGGAAATCCTACCTGTCTCCTCTGGTATTAGAAAAATTAATTGCCTTAACTCCTGAGGGAAGGCATTTTCCTTTTCCATCGGAAAGGAATCTGAAAGGAAAAACCCCTCTTCAGAATGTTCAAAAGTATACCTGTCTTCTGATTTGTGGAATTTCTTTTTTTCTTTAAGAAAAAAAGAACCAAGAATTTTTTTTAAATTTTTTATTCCTTTTGAAGAGCTTCAGCTATTTGTATGGCATTAAGGGCGGCTCCTTTTCTTAAGTTGTCGCAAGAAACCCAAAAGGAAAGGGCTTTCGGATTCTCAGATGCTTTTCTTAAGCGAGAGACAAACACCTCATCATTACCAACGGTTTCAAGGGGGCTTATAATTCCACCTTCCGTTTTTGGTCGCTCCATTATTTGGATGCCTGATGCATTGGCAAGCAATTTTTGAGCTACAGACACAGGCAGCACATCATCAAATTCCGCCACCACCACCATGGAATGCCCAATAAAAACTGGAACCCGCACTGCTGTGACGGCCACATCTATAGGATCAGAGGAAGAGGTTCTAAAAATCTTTTGGATTTCTTCCCGAATTTTTGTTTCCTCATCACTCCAACCATCAGAATTAATAGCTCCAATTTGAGGAATGACATTAAAGGCGATTTGCTTTTGAAAAACAGTTCTTTGAGGCTGGTCCACCATCAAAATGGCACGTGTTTGCCCATAAAGCTCATCCATTCCTTTACGTCCCACACCTGAAACTGCCTGATAGGTGGATACAAACAAACGACGCAATGACGCCTCTTGATGAAGAGG
>CAZGKG010000077.1:0-372 GCA_964525615.1 uncultured Rickettsiales bacterium
TAAGGGCAATATGATCCGCCTTCGGGCCAATAAAAATAAGTCCGTGTTCCTCCACAATGCGGGCAAAAGTGGCATTTTCTGAAAGAAAGCCCACACCTGGATGGATGGCATCCGCCCCCGTGATTTCAGCAGCAGAAAGGATGGCCGCCATATTCAGATAACTTTGTTTTGAAGCAGCAGGGCCAATGCAAACGCTTTCATCAGAAAGACGCACGTGCATGGCATCAGCATCCGCTGTTGAATGGACCGCTACGGTTTCGATATTCATTTCTCGGGCAGCCCTTAAAATACGTAGAGCAATTTCTCCGCGATTCGCAATCAAGATTTTTTTAATCACAAAAAAAGCTCCCTTTTAGGCGACGAGATACAGAA
>CAZGKG010000077.1:382-5169 GCA_964525615.1 uncultured Rickettsiales bacterium
TACAGAAGAGTTTCTCCAAATTCTACAGGAGCAGCATTCTCAATACAGATTTCCTTAATGATTCCTGTACGAGGAGCGCGAACAGGATTCATGACTTTCATAGCCTCTACAATTAAGAGAGTTTGACCTTCTTGAACCGAGGCTCCAGGTGTTACAAAAGGAGGAGAAGAAGGATCAGGTGCCAAATACACCGTTCCTACCAAAGGAGACGTGATCGCCATTCCTTTTTCAACAGGGGTATCCGTTGGTTGTTGGGGGGAAGACGCCTGAGGGACCGTTTCCGAAAGAGAAGAAAAAGCCGGAAGATTTTGAGAAATCACAGGGGGGAGTGCCTTCGTGACCCGAATATGAGTATCACCCTGTTTATATTCAATTTCCGTTAGATTAGATTCCGTTAAAAGACGAGCCAAAAGACCAACCGCTTCGCCATCTATCTCCACCTTTGACCCCATTAATGTCCTCATCCTCTCGTTAATGATTTCTTAAGATCCTATGGTACTCACTTCTGCATTAAAGGGAAGAGGGAATATAAAATCCTTTTTTAACAATGATTTTGATATTTTTTGAATCATCGTTTTTTAAAACTGACGAAATATTCTTTTGATTTAAAATATCTCTTAAAAAAAATTTTCGTAAAAAATTTTAACAGTGTTTCTCACTGAAGAAAATCCAGACACAGAGGCTTTCATGATAGATGGGAATCTATGGTTTTTACGCCAATATTAAAGTGGCCAGGACACAAGAGGGCTTTAAGCTGAGGTAAAAATAAAGTTGAAGTTCCAACAAAAATGTTTGTCCTTATGAATGCTCTCAAGAAAGTAATTGTCACAGCCCCTCTTGTCATGGATCGTTGGAGGTGATGGTGCATCATAAGGAGATCCGTTTTTAGGCAATTGCCTTTTTTGTCTACAGACCCCTTGGTAATCCAACAGTTGAAAGCTTCTTGAAAAAGAGGGAAGGAGGGGGGATGATAGGACAAAAAATGAGGAACAAGGGGAGAAAGGAATTGCTTAATATTTTCAAAGACCTTGCGACCTATCCCGTCATTCGCCTTTTAAGATGGTCTTCTCCCGCTGGAGCAGGTCTTTTGTTTTTTCCGTGTCTTTGGGGGCTTACGGCCGCCTCTCCTCATGCGCCCTCTTTAAAATTGATGCTCCTTTTTGCCTTAGGATCTTTTTGGATGCGTAGTGTGGGATGTCTTTATAATGATTGGGTTGATCAGGATTTGGATCGTTTTGTAAAACGCACCCAGAGGCGTCCTTTAGTGGAGGGATCCGTTTCTTCCCTTCAAGCCTTAGGATTAGCGGTGGTGCTTTTGCTGGCATCTTTTATAATTCTTTTATGTCTGAATACCTCTGCTCAGAAAATAGCGTTGGCTTTTGCTTTTTTAGTCTTGGTGTATCCATGGCTGAAACGGATTACTTATTGGCCCCAGTTTTTTTTAGGACTTCTGTTTTCTAGTGGTATTTGGGTGGGGTGGTTTTCCGTACGTGAAACCCTTTCTGAAATGACTTTAGAACCTTTTCTTCTTTATGCTGTTGGAATTTTCTGGACCTTAATTTATGACACTCTTTATGCCTATCAAGATTATTCTGATGATTTAAAGATTGGAATTAAATCATCTGCCGTTCGTCTAGGGACAAGACCTCTTTGGTTTTTCTGGGTCTGCTGGGGGGCAATGATTTCTTTGCTTGGTTTTTTGGGGATTTTTTATGGATATCGACTTGGTTTTTGGGGGGGGCTTGGGGCTGTCTTTCTACATTTTTTATGGCAAGAAAGGAATTTAAATGTTTCAGACCCTGACGCTTGCTTCCATCTTTTTAAGGCCAATCAGTGGGTCGGACTTTTTATTTTTATCGGGTTACTGTTGCGGGGTTGGCCGTAAAGGAAAAGTCTCTCAGTTAATAAAGATGAGAGATGTTGACTGTTTTCTTTTTTTGCCAAAAAATAAATACAGAAAAAATTATAAACGAAAAAGTTTTCTGTGCCTTTTGTTCTCCCCTCTCATTTTTTTACTTTGTCTCTTGTTGTTCCTTTGTATAATGAAGCGGAAGCCCTTCCTGTTTTTTTGGAGGCGATCCATCAAACTTTCTCTCACAGTCCCCATGTGACTCTTGAAATTATTTTTGTGAATGACGGTAGCCATGACGAAACTCTTGAGCGTCTCCTTGTCTTTCAAAAAAAAGATTCCCGAATAAAAATTTTAGGCTAAACCATACAGTGGCTTCTGTAGGTTGGTGTGTTGATATTCATTACAACGAGGATCGGGATACACAAACCCATACTAAGAAAGTGCACTGGCGCCGTTCGATTGATCAGAGTAACGCTGAGGTTGTCTTGTTGATGGATGTCTTAGAACATGTCGATGATGATGTGGGTCTTTTAAAAGAATATATAGAAAAAGTTCCGTCAGGGTGCCTGTTTTTAATTACGGTCCCTGCCTTCCAGTGTCTTTGGAGTCATCATGATGTCTTTCTTGATCATAAACGTCGTTATACGTTGCGCCAACTTGAAAAAACCATTCAAAAGGCAGGATTAAGATTGCATAAATCCGTTTATTATTTTGGTTTTGTGTTTCCCTTGGCGGCTTTTTTGCGTTTTTTGGAGAGGTTTCGTTTAAAAGTCTCTCCTCAATCTCAATTGAAAAGGCACCATTTCCTGGTGAATTATATATTGAAGATGGTGTGTTCTTTAGAACGACATTTTATGGCAAAAAACCGCCTTGCGGGTCTTACAGTTTTTTGTTTGGCCCAAAAAATCTAGCCATTTTTTTAATAAAAAACAGAAAAAAATTTTTCTCAATTCTTTTCTTGAGCATCTCTCATTTTAAAAGGGAAGGAGGCCTTGAAAGAGAAGAATTATCAATAACTTGTTTTTTTTAAAAAATATCGCTTAATCCTTTTAATTTTTGTTAAATGGTTTTCTTTTAGAATGGTAAATATAAAATCTGTCAAAAAAAGGTGCCTCTTTCTTTAAAAGAAAATATTTTTTGTGTAGAATAAAAATTATATAGATTTTTTACAAAAAAAAGAGACAAAAAAAATGTCAGAAAAGCAAAATTTACAGGATTTTTTCCTGAACTCTGTTAGGAAAAACAAAGTTTCCTTAACACTTTTTTTAGTGAACGGTGTGAAGTTGCAAGGAATTGTGACAAGCTTTGATAACTTTTCTATTCTGTTAAAGCGAGATACTCAGTCCCAATTGGTTTACAAGCATGCGATTTCTACAATTATGCCCCTTGGAACCTTTTCTTTGTTGGACTCCCTAGAAGAAAATTGAATTCCTCATTTTTTTCTTTAAGAGAAAAATGAGGTTTTTTCAATCGTTGCCTTTTTTGTTTCATTTTTCCTCTGGGAAGAATTTTTATTTAGAGGTATCGTAAATAAAAGATTTTGTTTACGAAGGGACTTTATGTTCGAAAGCCTGAAGATTGCGGATCCAAAGATTGCGGCCTTTATCCTTCAGGAGGAAAAGCGGCAGCAACAGCATATTGAGTTGATCGCCTCAGAAAACAGTGTTTCTCCGGCCATTTTGGATGCTTTGGGGACAGTTTTGACAAACAAATATGCGGAAGGCTACCCAGGAAAGCGTTATTATGGTGGCTGTTATGTTGTGGACGATGTTGAACGTCTTGCCCAAAATCGTGTCCAAGAGCTTTTTGGGTGTTCTTTTTCCAATGTGCAGCCCCACTCAGGCAGTCAAGCAAATCAAGCAACTTTTTTAGCTTTTCTCAATCCTGGAGATACCTTTTTAGCTCTTTCCTTAAACGCAGGGGGGCATTTGACCCATGGGTCTTCTGTAAATTTGTCGGGCAAATGGTTTCATGCGGTTCATTATGGGGTAAGCCCAGAAGATGGGCTTATTGATTTAGCAGAAGTAGAAGCTTTGGCCCATAAGCATCGGCCAAAGATGATTATTACTGGTGCGTCCGCCTACCCACGATTTATTGATTTTGAGGGGTTTCGTCGGATTGCCGACGCCGTTGGTGCTCTTTTTTTGGTGGATATGGCCCATATTGCCGGTTTGGTAGCGGCGGGTGTTCATCCGTCTCCCTTTCCCCATGCTCATGTCGTCACTTCTACCACCCATAAAACTTTGAGAGGTCCTCGTGGGGGGCTCATTTTATGGAATGACGCCTCCTTATCTCCCAAAATTAATTCCGCCTTGTTTCCAGGATTGCAGGGGGGGCCTCTTTTAAATGTTATCGCAGCAAAAGCGGTATGCTTTCATGAGGCTCTTCAGCCTTCTTTTCAAAAGTATGGACGTCAAGTGGTGACTAACGCCGACGTGTTAGGCAAAACTCTTCAAAATTTAGGATTCCAACTTGTGTCGGGAGGAACTGATAATCATTTAGTACTTTTGGATTTGCGCCATCACAACTTGACAGGAAAAAAAGCTGAAAGTCTTCTAGAACAGGTGGGGCTTGTTGTGAATAAAAACAGCATTCCTTTTGATCCTTTGCCGCCTCGAGAAACCTCAGGGATTCGTTTGGGCACGCCTGCTGGTACCACCCGAGGTTTTGGAGAAAAGGAATTCCAAAAAATTGGGGAGTGGATTGGAAGAATTTTAAGATCTGACGAGACATCGCAAGAGGCGGTTTTGAAAGAAATTAAGGAATCCGTGAGCGCTCTTTGCGAGCTTTATCCTTTAGATTTTGTCGGGCACTGAGAGAAAAAATAATTTAGTATGACAAAAAATTACCTTCCGAAAGGTTTTGTCTATCTGAAAGAAATTGCTCCTGATATTTATCAAAGCCTTGATTATGTAACACCCTTTAATTTTACAGG
>CAZGKG010000078.1:0-5065 GCA_964525615.1 uncultured Rickettsiales bacterium
TACAAGAAGACCATCTGCCGGAGAAACAACACCCCCCTGACGCTGCGAGATGACCCGATCGGGGTTCCGAAAAAAATAGGCGCACCAAAGAGATAAAAGAAGAGCAATCGATCCCCAAAAAGAAGAAATCAGAAACAAGAGAAGCGTGGCAATAAAAAACATGCCAACAAAAGGCCACCCCGCCGGATGAATTCTGATGGTCTTTAAAAATCCCACCAAAGACCCTATCACGTCGCTCATACCCCACTCCGTTATCGAAAGCCTCGTCCAAAGCTTTATCGGGTCGCTTAGTACTTTTTATCTAAGCCTGTATTTCTACAGACACAAATTGACGCCCGCGACGCTCGTAAAAAAGAACTTTCCCTTCCGCAACAGAGTAAAGGGTATGATCACGCCCCATACCTACGTTTTTTCCAGGGTAAAACCGAGTTCCCCGCTGGCGCACGATAATATTTCCCGGCAACACATGCTCACTGCCAAACTTTTTTACGCCCAGACGACGTCCCGCCGAATCTCTTCCGTTTCGGGAGCTTCCTCCCGCTTTCTTTTGTGCCATTCTATTAACCTCTTATTCGGACAAAAGGGATTTCCCGTTTAAGGTCAGATCCTGAATCTTTAAAAGACTTAAGGACTGACGGTGCCCATTTTTGCGACGATAATTATGCCGACGCTTTTTCTTGAAAACTAAAATTTTTTCTCCGCGAACCTGACGCACCAGGGACGCGGTAACGCAAGCTCCTTCTACGAAGGGGCCCCCTACATGAATTTGGTCTCCGGATCCGAAACACAAAACTTCAGAAAAGGATACCTCTTCACCCCCCTCATGAGGAAGTTTCTCCACCAAAAGAGACTGGCCAGGAGATACACGGTATTGCTTTCCACCTGTCTTTATTACTGCAAACATTAATCAACCTTTTCGCTTCTGTCCTCTAAAAGGGACTTCCTCTCTTAAGAACCCGCGCCTCATTTTTGAGGACATTCAGAATGGATCGATTCTCGCCATAACCCTCCCCTCTGTCAAGGTCCCCCAGCAGATTCTTTTCGTGGATCAAGTACGGTTGGCAAGAGATTTTATCTTTTTGACTTTTAACCTCTGGATGTTTCAGATTAATAACGCGGGCTTCAGTGTTCGCAGGAAGGGTAACCACTGAAATTTCTATTAAATTAACTTGGTAAATTTTTCGGACCCGTTGTCTTGAATCAAAACGAGAAATCAGGGGCTGGAATCCAATGGAAAGACCTTCGAGGATTTTTGATTTTATAAGGGTATAAACTTCACGCGCCCTTTGAAGATCCATCATCAGCTGTCCTTCCACATAAAGTCCTATCGCATCTTCTTGAATGCGTTTCCAAAAACCAATGGGCTCGTCAAGACGATGATGCCACAAAAGCAGAGGAAATTTTCCCTTCTGTTGCCATTGCTGTAAGCTGTGGGTAAAGGCACCGGGCATCATTTGATCCCTTTGGGTGTCCACACCGTAGGTACTGGCATATCCCATAAAATGACCCAAAGGATCCAGCATTTTCATTTCAAAAGAACGATAAAGATAACAAGCAGGTGTCAGGAGCATGGAAAACTCTCTATAAAAGGGTTAGAAAGCCGTATTTTAAGAAGGAGAAATGGCATTACCGAGAAGGTCACCACCGGGTAGAGGCCCATATCCCACCGCTTGACGTTTTTCATTGAGGGTAAGAAAATGGCACCGATTAATTTTTTCCCAAGCAGATTCACGTTTTGCAGCGAGGGTTGGAATGGCATCCGTATCATAGGATAGAAAAAGCCCCTGACCAAATTGGGGAGTTAACCAGAGATTCAGTTGACTGATAATCCGATCCAAAAGAGGAAGAAGGGTGTCCTCCCAAAGATGCAGACGTGCTTCTCGATAGTTCGAAAAGGTAGCGTCCCCTGGGACTCCCACCAGCATGGGGGGAACTCCAAAAATTTGAGCAATTTCTCGAGCAGAAAGATTTTTTCCCTCCACAAAATCCATATCTTTGGGTGAAAGGCCCATTTCTTTCCACTCAAAATCGCCCTCTAAAATCATCATTTGTCCGGCATTTTTTGTCCCTTGGAAAACCTCAACCAAACTCTCTCGTAATGTGCGACGTTGTTCCTGGGTAAGGGACAGTCCCGTTTTAGGATCGGACCGGACGAGAAGAGCTCCAGAAGGACGTCCCCCATTTTGAAGAAGAGCTAAATTATGATTCGCCACAGTATTATGAAGATCAATGGATTTTAAAGCAGCTTCTAAAGGGCTAAGACCATACCAATCATTTAAAGGATGAAAAAACTTGATATGCAACAGAGGGCTGGATCCCTTTAAAGGATCAACAAAAAGCCGACGAGAACAACCCGAGACAGTATACTCATAAGCCTCAGGAAGCCCTTGGGCCCCCGGCACAACCCGCATACGATCAGGCCTTAAAACATGAAGTTCCACAGGAGGAGAGTGAGAAGGAGAAAGGGACTCCACATAACTGTTACCTGAAAGCAAAAGGGAAGAAACCACGCTTTCCATAAAATCATTTCCCCCCTGCATCGGATTTGGCTTTTTCAAAAGGGTGAGAAGGGGGTGATGATCACATTCTTGATCCTTCTGGTACAAAAGCCAAGGAACGCTTGCAATGCTTCTAGCAATCAGATTCACACACCGGTACACGATCACATTTCGTTGATAGCCGACCTCTGAAAGAGCGTCGTATTGGGCAGGAGTCCAGACTGGCTGGTGGAGGGAGTTTAGGGCCAAAAGAGGAGAAAAACGACTGCTTTTCTGGATCTTTTCATTTGAAACGCCACTCCACCGATGCCACACTTCGCGAAGAGAGCGCATCGGGAAAAATCCTTTCGACTCGGGATAAAAGGGATGGGGGGCCTTTTATGTTAGGCCGCGGCTAAAAAACCTGGCACCTTAAAAGAACATAAAAGTTCAGCCTCCGAGGCGCGTCTTAAGGTCAATCCATGAATTTTTCGCCGATTTGAATGATCCCTTAACTCTGTAATTGCCTGGTGAAGAGAGTCAAGAGTGTTTTCTAATATATAACGCTCAAGAGCAGCGTAATAGCGTGTCGATCCCAGAGGCATCAGTCCTTGTCGAAGAATGTTCCCAAAGGCATCGCGCTCTGGCCCTTTGACTAAGCATTCACCGTTATAATAGGCGCTTTCGGTTGCAAGACGTTCATTCGCACGAAGGTGCGGCCAAATCTCTCGATAGGATTCCGAAAGGGATTTTTCCCTTATCTGAAGACCGCTTTTGAACAATTGTTCAATTTCTTCGGGGCTTAAATGACGTTTTTGATGGTATACTTCATCAAAATCCACAACACCGTTAAAAGCTTCTTCCCACTCACTGCGGGAAGCGTCTCGATCCATATTAAAGCCAATCCCTACCGTCACAAGCCCCAGCACATCTTTGTAGGAAAAGGGAACGGATCCTTCGGCATTTTGAATATAAATAGCTCTCCATTTCTCGTAAAGAAAACGATCTTCAGAGCTCTGATCGACCTTAAGAGGGTAAAGTTTATTTCGAATAATTGCGGTTTCTTCTGGCGTCATAATCATTTTTTCCTCCCAGAAAGTTTTCTTAGACAGCTATCACTTTCGTCAAAAAAAAATCAACTATTTTACGTTATTTTAATTTTTATAATTAATTTTTGGTAAATTTTTTAAGATTGATCCTCGCATGAAGGCAAAAGAGATAAGAATTTTTACTCTAAAAGATCGTCAATTGAAGAAGAATGTTTTTCAAAGACATCATCTGGCTTTCTCTCTCTTTTTTCAGCAGAGGGGGTCTCCCATCCGCCGAAAGCCTGTCTTGGATCTTGATGACTTTCCTTTTCTAAAAGAGCCTCTAATTGATCCTCTTGATCCTCGTTAAAGGGGTGAGAAGAAGTTGAGGGAAAAACAGGTTTTAAGATAGGAGGAATTTTAAAATTACGAACGGGTGTTTTGGATAGACCAGTTTTCATGAATTCTCGCCAAAGATGGACAGAAGTGCTGGCACCAGGCGCGCGAGTCATAGGTTTATCAGAGTCTTTTCCGCTCCATACCCCTGTGACAAGTTCGGGGGTAGCGCCTACAAACCAGGTATCTCTATAGTCTTGACTGGTACCTGTTTTTGCAATCGCAGGTCTTCCAATCGCAGCAGACCGCCCTGTCCCTTCCTCAATCACTGACCGCATCAAAACCCGCATTTGATCCACGACAAGAGATTCCAAAATAACGTCTTGAGAGGATTCCCAGCGAAAAAGAATATGTCCCTGCTTGTTCCGAATCTCCGATAAGCCATGAGGTATTGAACGCACTCCTTGGTTCGCAACTGTTGCAAAGGCTCCTGTTAGCTCTAAAAGAGTGACTTCTCCCGTTCCTAAAGCAATCGATAAATTACGGGGTATTTTTGTAGTCACGCCTAACTTACGAGCAGTTCTCATCACCCTTGGAACGCCTAAACGCATCGCCAAACGGACAGCAACGGCATTGACAGATTTTGAAAATGCAGTTTTCAAAGAAATTTCCCCTTGAGGGGTATACCGGTAATTTTTAGGATGCCACTTGCCTATAACGGGCGGGGTGTCATCCATAAATGTTTCAGGCGTCATCCCAGATTCCAAAGCTGATAAAAAGGTAAAAAATTTAAATACAGAACCTGGTTGCCGAAGGGCCTGAGTAACCCGATTAAATTTTGTAATTCGATAGTTGGTTCCTCCAAGCATGGCCTTTACAGAACCATCGGGGGTCATTGTGACCAAAGCAATTTGCTCTGCCCCCCATTTTTTTCCGGTTGTTTCCATAGCTTCTGCAGCCTTTTCCTCTGCCGCTTGCTGGAGAGAAAGATCAAGGGTTGTCGTCACTTTTAAATCCTGATCCACCGAGATATATTGAGACAAGGTATCCACAACCCAGTCAGTAAAATAGCGTACCGAACTTGCATTTGAAACCTCAGGCGGAGGGGTTGCCATCAAAACAGCAATTTCCATCGTGTCTTGAGAAATAAATCCAGCGCTCACCATTTTTTGAAGCACCTGACACGCTCTATCATTTGAGAGCTCAGGATTTTGTGCAGGCGAA
>CAZGKG010000079.1:0-4925 GCA_964525615.1 uncultured Rickettsiales bacterium
AAGATGGGGAACAAAAACTGTAAGTCAGCTACGTGGGATATTTGAATCAAAAAATCAACAGGAAGATCAAACCCAATCTAAGGGAAGCGTTAAGGATTGGATTAAGAAAATTGAATCTCAAGGACAACATTCCGGAACTTCTACCGTAAAAACAGCACCTAAAGTGGATGAGCTATCATCGTATAGCTTTGAGAGTAAGAGGCAAGCAATCGCTTCAAAACTTGAGCCCAAAACGACTGTTACGCGTCAAAATGCACCAGTTCTTATCATAGCAAAAAGTTCAATTGCTGTATCTGCTGATGCTCAATCAAGCACACCCCAAAAAGCCAAACCAGCTATTCCGAAAAAAACACGCGGGTTGTCACAGCAAAGCAATCTTGAGTCAGGCGAAGAAAATGACGAGTTTTCATATAAAAATGTTAGGAAGAAGATCGAGGACACTTTACAGTTACAGTTACAGTTACAGTTACAAAAGGATCCGTTGACTCAAAATTCCACTGTTGAGAACAAAGAAGCAACAAGCGCAGATAAAAATTCTTCTGCTATGTCAGAAGAAACAGGTAAAAGGAAGGAGACTAATAATCTTTCGTCAACTAAAGAATCATTAGATGAACTTTCTTCTAGCTAATGACGCCTCTTCCGCCTACTCCACTGAAGGGTTTGAAAACCACAACAAAGCAGGCTTCCAAAACAACAGACACAAAAGAGAACAAGGAAGCTGTTTCTTCGGAAGACAATATCATGCCAAAAAGTAAAATTATTTTACCTAGTGACTCAGAAGATGACTCTGATGAATGGTCAGAAGATGACTCTAATGAAGCGGGCTCTAAGGCCCCTGACGGATCGGTAACTACCAGATAGAGATTTGAATCCAAATCTTAAAACCCCTCAACCCCCCTTCCCTTCAAGGTAGGGGGACCTTCTTTCACCCTATCTTTGCGCCGGCCGACTCCTTTAAGAAGCGACAGGCCGGCGGGCCAAGGGGTGGGCTGTTTGATAAATCTGACGCAGATGGCCTTCTTCAACAGCCGTATAGACTTGGGTGGATCTTAAGGAGCTATGGCCCAAAAGTGCTTGAATATGCCTCAAGTCAACGCCTTCGGCCAACAAATGAGACGCAAAGCTATGGCGAAGACTGTGGGGGGTGGCCTTTTCGGAAAGACCTAAAATTCCCCGCAGGGCCACCATCCGCTGGGCCGCTTGGGCAGGATAGAGGCGTTTTCCCCTCACGCTTAAGAAAAGAGGGGCCTCTTTTGATGGCGCAAAAGGCGATAAATGAAGAGCCATCTTAAGAAAGACATGGACCTCTTCCAACAACGGAACCAATCGTTCCTTTGACCCCTTCCCTAAAATCCGCAAACTGATACCGGGCTGCCACAGGGGAGGGAAATCTTTCTGATTCAAGGAAAGGGCTTCTGAAATACGCAAGCCTCCCCCATACAAAAGACCAAATAACGCCCGATCCTGCGCCTGCGCCCAAGGATTTTGGGTTGTTGCCTGATTCAGAACGTTTTTCATCTCAGAAATGCTCAAGGGGCGGGGAAGAGATTTATCAAGACGCGGTGATCCAAGGGAAAAAATACTTTCTTGACAATGCCCCTCTTGCTCGCGGAGAAAGAGAAAAAAGGTCTTAAGAGCCGAGAGGGTACGGGCGTTGGTCCGCTTGCTCACCTCTTGCCTCAGACGAAAAGAAAGAAAAGCTCTGAAATCTTGCGCTTTCAAAGAAAGCAAAAGGGACAAATCAGGACGAACGCTGTGGTATTCTTTTAAAAAAGAAAAAAATTGCTTCAGATCACTGACATAGGTCGTCCAGGTCAAAGGAGACAGCTGACGCTGGGTCAAAATCCACCGCTCAAATTTTTCCAAAAGCGGTCCCATCAGGGGATCCACAAGAGGGAGCAAACTTTCTAAGGAAAGGGATGTCTGGCCTCCCATTACTCAAAAAATGATCCCATTTTTTCGGCATCTTCTCCAAACGTTTTCATCCCTTGGGTAGTCAGAGGATGAAGAAACAAACTTTCAAAAACTGAAAAAGGGATCGTTGCAACGTCCGCCCCACATAAAGCCGCTTGCTCAAAATGTTTTGGATGACGAATGGAAGCCGCAAGAATTTCTGTGGAAAACTCCGCCCAATCATAAGCATCCCGCATCTCAGAAAGAAGGGTCTCTGGGCAGCCCCCCATATCCTCAAAACGCCCAAGAAAAGGCGAAATATAACTAGCCCCAGCACGAGCGGCTAAAACCGCCTGAGACAGAGAAAAACACAAGGTCACGTTCACAGCAATCCCCTCCCCGCGAAGCTGCGAACAAGCCTTCAAGCCATGAAGCGTCAAGGGAAGCTTCACCACAACATTCGTAGCCATAGCTGCCAGCAAACGCCCTTGTGCAATCATACTTTCTGTTTCTGTCGCAAACACCTGAAGACTCACAGGACCAGGCACAATGGCGCAAATTGCCTGAAGAAGATCTTTCGCTCCTTCTCGATGATGAGACAAAAGAGAGGGATTTGTCGTCACCCCCGAAATCAGACCTGTTCCAACAGCCCGTTCGATCTGCCCTAGATCCGCTGAATCCAAAAAAATGCGCATTCTACTGCTCCGCAATCTCCATCAAAGAATTTTATTTTTTAATCATTTACGGAAAAAAGGCAAGGGAAGTCCCTTCAAGAGCGTCCCTCTGTTCTTTAAGAAAAACGCTCAATGAAACGCAGTTGGACATGGAGACCAATTCAAACGTCTACCGAGACGCGCTTCCTTTGGGTTGAGCAAGATCTTCTGCCCAAACTCCCGCCCAGGAAACGTCCTTATGACGGATCATGTCTCATTCCACAAAAACAAAAATCTATAAATGCTCCTCAAGAAAGAAGGACACATTTTTAAGTATCTAAAGCCTCACTCCCCCGACATTCACTCCATCGAGCACTAATGCTGCAAGACGAAAGCCAAGCAAAGACGACAAAATGGCACCATCCAAGAACCCTTCCAGCTCCCTCAAATATCATCAAATAATAGAGGCCAGAGAATAAGACAGAGGCCGCCAAGGCTCAGCATGATGTAGACACGACATTGACCAAGATCAGGAAGCAAGACGTCTTTTGGCTACAAGAAGTCATGTTTGGATAGACGAGCGGGTTAACTTTGTGAGACGGTACGGCGGGGTATCTGGGGCCCCGCTTCATGATCAGCAACCATTTAAGATGTGTTTGACGAAAGCAACACTGGCTCTCATCTGAAACCGTGGCCACCACTTTTGTTTTTTTAAAGTCTACTACACCTGGAGCCAGCCTACAGAAGTTTTTTACCAGAAAGAGTTATTAAAAAAGCTTCATACGGATCGATTTCAACTTTCAAGCCTTCAATAACCTCCCTTTCAAAAGGAATCTGGCACATTTCAATAAAACGTTGAAAGATATAGATTTCATCAAAATCAGTCGATGAATTCAATGAGACCTTCTGTCCATCCGATGAGGATTGACGCAAGAAGATTAGGTTGATCGCTTGCATCATATCGGTGGAAAGTGGCTCTAACAAGTATGGTGTATCAGGAGATAGACTCGAGGAAATTTTAGCTCCACCGCCAGCTCCAAGGGGGTAAGGCGAAGAAGCAGCAGCTTCAGCAGCAGCATTTTGAGGCATGGATTTGTCCAAAACACTCAGACCCATTGCCGTAACTCTTTCTAACTGTTCTTGTTCTTCTCGTGCAACTTTAGCGGCCTGTTTAGAGGCCTCTTCAAGACTTGAAGCAATTGCTATTTCTAACTGTTTCTCTTCAGAGCGCCTTGTATCTCCACCAGCAGCTCCAAGGGGGTAAGGCGAAGCAGCAGCAGCTTCAGCAGCAGCATTTTCTTCACGCATGCGTTCTTCCATCAGGCTCAAAAGAGTCGAGGAAGCGTGAAGAAGAAAGGCGCCATAAAGTGCCGAATCTGTGCCGTCTTGTTGCACAGACTGATCCACCAAAGCTCTCATTCCTCCCTCTCCCACAATTTCTGCCAATGAGACACAGACGGGCAAAATCTCCTGTGTCGCATTCAATAAAGGGCCTTGAGGAATCGCGTTGAAACGTCGATCCAATAAAGAAAAAAAGGTCTCCCCAGCGCCGTGAGATCCCGCAGGAATAACTCCGGCATATGTTGCTGCCTCTAAGAAAGATCTTTTGGCCTCTCCATAAGACGACAAAGGTGATTTTGGATATTGTGCTTGAAAAGCCTGACATAGGGTGGTCGCCATTTCAGGAACTTGCCCGTCACGTACATGAGGATCTTTTCTTAAAACATCAAGATTGTAGAAAATTTGGTAGATCTGACGCATGTCAACAGCTGGCGTAGACGCCCTTTGGGGATGTTGTCCTGGCTCCTGTTCACTGGCAGTCCTTTTCAAAAGACCTATTGGTGCATTTGTCGCACCAGCTACTCTTAAAGGGACGTTAATAGCTTGCACAAAAGAGGGGAAAATACAGTTTATCCCTCCAACAAAAAGAAAAGCCGAAATTATTTTTTTCACAAAAAACCTCCAAAAAAAATTAAAAAACTATAAAAAATAAATAATCAAAAAATGATAAAAAGTTAACAGAAAAAAAAATAAGCTTAAGAAACATATTATTTATTTTAATCCATTAGAAAAATTGTGACTTGGATCACTTTTTATTGAAATCTTTTTTTGATCAATTAAAAGATGTCAATAAACCAGAGGTAAAAATGCCATTTGAAAAATTCTGGACGGTGCAAAAGCGGAAGACGAGGGTTGGGAGGCTCACTTGAAATCGGTTGAAAGAAAGGATCGATGACCAATACCACAGCGTTTTTAGAAAATCGTGGCGCAGCAGTAAGAGGGATCGCCCAACCCCTATCGTGCGATCAAGATTTTATCTCTACAAAAATTCAGAGCCCTTCTGCCACAGCGCCTTTAAAATAAATCTCTTTCAAAATT
>CAZGKG010000080.1:0-4827 GCA_964525615.1 uncultured Rickettsiales bacterium
AAGCCACAAGAGCTGTAAACCCTAATCCCATTCCCATATACATGTAAACACGTTGCAAATAGGACCGAAGCCCAGCATGAATCAGATCAGATGGATTATTTGCAGCTGAGGTAGAGATGGGACGACGCATGAAAAAGTTACCCCTTAAAAAAACGATAAAACCTAGTTTATTATAATCTTCTTGAGAAAACCTTCAAGAGAGATCTTTTTGTCGTACTCATTCCGATCATAGAAATTCTCTTAGAACATGCGATTTCGCCGTTCGAAATGTCTATTGTATTGGGGCATGTGGCTGTGGGAAAGAAGATGTGGGATGTTGTGTTTGACTCAAGAGTTTTTGAAATCTTTCATGAACTCCGATCTACCATTGACTTGGATTGAGATCAGGGGGGAATGGCAATTTTTTACGCCCTTTTGGTTCCGGATGATTTTTCCCTTGACGTAGGGCGGTTTTTTGAAATGGAGATTTGGAATTAACTTCTGTTTTTTCTAAGAGATTCGGCTTTTGCGTAAGTGCTTGTGGTGAGTAAAACGTCGCTCCATTTATGAAAGTCCATGAGTGTTTAGGGCTTTCTTTCGCCCATCATATGGCAGCTAATATTGTGCGATTTTTAAAAGGAAAAGAAAAAGGCTAAAAAAGAAAAAAATTGATTTCTATTTTAGCCGAAATTTTTCAACTGAGAGCGTCAAGTCTACAATGCATTCTTCTTGAGAAGCATTTAGCAAAAAGGACCACAGCATACCTTTGCTTCTTTTTTTTCTATCATTTTTTCCAAGTCTTGAACCAAAGAAACCACCTCAACTTCTTCAAGATGGGCCATTTGGGAAATTTGAATTGCGCGTGTTGCCACATTTGCGGTGTTTTTGTTGACTCCTGCGTTTACAGGAGAAGTCCCTGCCGACAAAAAACCTGCTAAAAAGAAACTAAATCCTAACCAGATAAAATTCCTAACCATCTGAAACTCCCTTTTTAAACCAAAAAGATACTTTCCTTTTTTTATTTTGGGTAAAAAAAATTACGGAAGGTTTAATCTGTGCCATTGGGGAATTTATGGTTTTCTTTTTAGACACAAAAAACGAACAATCATTGCACCGCATTAATTTTCTTAAGAACTTCCTGAATCCCGCGTTCCAGTTGGGAATCAAGGCCCTTAACTTCTTCTTGAGGTGTGTTTTCTACAAGAATGTCTGGCTCGGCACCTCGATTTTCTAAACGCCATCCAATGTCATGAAACCAAATCGCGTATTCTGGTTGACTTGTCATGCTGCCATCTAAGAGAGGATGCCGCGGGAAAATACCAATGACGCCTCCCCACGTGCGTTTACCGATTAAGGGCCCCATCTGAAGAGCCTTAAAGCTATAAGCAAACATATCTCCGTCAGATGCGGTCAATTCATTACATAAAGCCACCATAGGACCTCGAGGGGATTCCATGAGGTAGGGAATTTTATTCTCCCAACGACTTTGATCAAAACCTAATCGTTTACGGGTGAGGACAGACAACAGGAGGCTAGAGATGTGTCCTCCGCGGTTAAACCGTACATCAATAATGAGGCCTTCCTTATCAAACTCTTGCATATAAGAACGGAAGAATTCGCAAAATCCCTCTTCGCCCATATCAGGAATATGAATATAGCCAACACGTCCTTGGGTTTTTTCTGCAACCTGCTGACGATTCCCGTTTACCCAATCTCGATAATGAATTGGGGTGACTTTTGCTAAAGGCCTCACCCAAATAGTTCTTTTAGGCCCCTCAAAAGAGTCACTGACGGTAAGGGAAACCGTATGATGGGCTTTAAAGAGAAGCGCTTTTGCGGGAGATAAAAATTCCGACAAAAGTACACCATCAATGGACCATAAAATGGTTCCTTCTTTGACGTTCAGGCCTGGTTTTAAGAGAGGGCAAGAAAGTTCAAGATCCCACGCATCCCCATGGGACAATGTATCAATTCGCCATATCTTGTGGCTGGCATCAAATTTAAAGGTTGCTCCCAGATTTCCAAGAGGGTAAGGATCTCCGAATCCCTCTGGATATCCCCACGTATAGGCATGAGATACACCCAGCTCTCCTTGCATCTCAAAAATGACATCCATGAGTTCTGCCGTTGTACTGACACGATCCACCAAAGGCAGATAGCGTTTAAACATTTGATCCCAATCGATTTTTCCCATTTCAGGACACCAAAAAAGCTCCTTCTGAAGGCGCCAGGCCTCTTCAAACATGAATTGCCATTCTCGTTTGGGGTCAACCTCAAGTCGGATTCGCTCTTCATCGATCCATCCGCCTGCACGATAAGAGGAATCATGTTCCTCCGGTTTCTCACCTGCCTTTAGAACCCGAATCTTACGATCTGAGGAAACATAAGAAAGCCACTGGCCGTTTCGCGATAAGGTGAAGGCTTTGACATCTCCGATCAGAGTTTCAAGCTTCAGGGTAGTTAAATCATAAAATTGAATTTCACCTCCCTTTGAGGCATCTGTCTCTTCTTTTAAGGATTTTTCTTCTTTGTCTTCAAAATCCACAAGCCAAAAAATTTTATCGCCATGGGCTTCCACAGTTTCATAAGATTCTGCGGGCACAGGAAAAGGCAGCAGACGATCACAAATTCCCTCCAAGTCAATGGCAAGGGGAGGAGAAGCCGTATCCTTTTTTTTGCCTTTAGAGGTTTTTTCACCCCCTTCCTCTTCTTTATCCTCTTCTTCCTCCTCTTCCTCTGGTGGCAGAATAAAGGGTGAGATCGTATTTAAGTAAGGTTTTACTCCCTCCTTAAAAGCCCAATCGAATTTTAGTGTATCCCTTTCCAGATGCAATGTGCGAAAGGAAAGAAAATAGATAAAGCGTCCCTCTGAATCAAAACGTGGATGGAAATCTTGAAAAAAAGGTGTTGTGATATCGGTTTTTTTTAAGGTCTTAAGGTTAATCAGCCGCAAAATCGAACAACTGTGGCTGATGCGTACACTATAGACAATCCATGTGGCATCCGGAGACCAATCCATCCCTTGGAAGGTGCCAAAGGTGCTTTGATCCAACAAAATCCCTTGAGCACTTTCAAGATCCACATGCCACAGTTCATGACGGTGATTGGTAAGTAACACCGCATTTTCTTTCGGCGATACCGATAAATCTAAAATCCGTCCCCAATCGGCACAACAAATTTCTTTCGATGGAGAAAACAAGTCACCTTCAAAGATTTCTAAAATTTCCGAAAGACCTTTGTCCTTGACAGCAATTCCCCGGCTTTTTGAAAGCCATCTCCCTAAACGATAACGAACACCATGACGATCCCCTTGCTGATTAACCGGGCCTGCAGAAGGTTTGAAAGAGAAGAGCCGTCCTCGGGTGGTAATCAAAAGATTTTTTCCCTCGGGACTTAGATCAAAGGCAGTTAAATGACGTGTAGGGTTAGAAAAAAAATGGGTCTTTTCAGGAAACACACTGGGATAAATAATCGGAATTTCGTCAATCCTTCCGCTCTCCACATTCAAAATTTTTAAATCTGCCCCTTCTTTATAAATAATCCGTGAATCGCCAAAGCCAGCCCCCTGCGATATCTGGCGTACGTAAAAACTTTCAGCATCCGTATGGCGGCGCAGGTCTTCTCCCGAAGAGGTACAGGAATAAATATTCCCATGACCTTCATGATCGGACAAAAAATAAATACGGTCTTGAATCCATAAGGGTTGGAGGTTGTTGCTTTCAAGATTAAGAAGTTTTTCGAAATTTCCTGTACCAGAGGAATCAATCCAAAGCTCACCTGCGGTGCCCCCTCTGTAGCGCTTCCAATTAAGATATCCATACCCATGACGTTGAATGACACAGCCTTTTGTTTGGGGATGAAAGCTGATGGCGTTCGCAAATCCTGTAGAAAGTTTTTGAGGTTCTCCGCCGGTCGTCGCAAGAGTATAGAGGGAAAAGGATTGAGAAAAAGGAGCCCCATGATTGGATTTAAATAGGATTTTCCCTTCATGTGTCCATCCTAAAACAACAGCCGTTTGATCAAAAAAAGTCAATCTCTGAGGGATTCCCCCCAAAATCGGCATCAAATAGACCTCTTGATGGCCCTCTTGTGTTCCCGTAAAGGCAATCCAGGAACCGTCGGGGGAAAAATGAGGCGTGTCAACAGCCCCTAAACCACAGGTGCGTCTTTCGGCGATACCCCCTTTGGTTGATACATGCCATAAATCCCCTTCGGAAACGAACAGGACCTGATTTTCATAAAGCGCTGGGGAACTGTAATAACCCCCTTGAACAGAATTCTTTTTCTTATCCAAAGCAGTCTGCATTCCTTCTATTTCCTTTTTTTCAGGTTTTTAAAAAAGATCCTGGAGTTCTTTGAATCCCCACTCCTCTCATCAATATTTATCAGCTTTTCCCTCTCAATCGAGTCGGATGAGTGATGTCCATCTCTATTAAGACTGGGCATTAACACAAGGGGAACTCTTAAAAAGTCCAAACACGTCAGTCAAAAAGCAAAAATTCCCCTTGAAACTATATCAAACTCCCGCCCAAAGGGACCAGTCTCTTCTTCAGGACAAAAATGGCTTGGCTACAACCAAAAAAGATCAAAAGAATTACGCTGATCACGGGTCCTGTGGGAAGGTCAAACAAAACAGATACAAAAAATCCCCCCAAAACCGCTGCAATCCCCATCATGCTTGCACCCCAACAAATACCATAGGGTGTTTTGATCCATGGATAAAGGGTTAGTGTTGGACAAACCAAAAGCATTGACACCAAAAGAATGCCCGTGATTTGAATCATAAACACAAGGGAAAGGCTTGTGAAAATTAAAAGGTCGCTCAAGCCAGTAAATAAAATGTTAGCA
>CAZGKG010000081.1:0-3265 GCA_964525615.1 uncultured Rickettsiales bacterium
TCGACAATATACTTGCAATTCTGACAATCTTTTTTCTATACAAAACCTATATTATAAATGTCTTAACGGGGCACTTTATCTGCAAGATAGTCTTTCACAGAAAAGTATGAATGGGGGTAGTTCAGGACTCTTGAATTCTCATGCTCAAAATAATGGTTTGTCAAAAAAATGTCCAGAGGGCTGGTTTCAAGGAATACTGGCTATGTTTTATGGAAAAGAACCAGGAACAACGCACAGCGTTTTCTGTGAAGAGTTTTCTGATAACGTTTCTTCGACGTACGGAAAATCCGGAAAATTTTATTGCAACAATAATGGATATGTGGCGAATTGTCAAAAATTCGACCCATGTGGAAGCGCAGGAGGGCGTTTAGAAATGTCTGGTACCTTCGGGAATCCTAAAGAATGTCGGGGAGCAGAAGGAGGGGAATTATGCCTTGAGGGTTTGAAATATCGCTGTCATCCAGGGTTTTAGACGAAAGAATCAAAATATTTGATCTAGGGCAATCGAAGTTGTCTATAACTCCGGTTGCCCCATATCTTGATCTTTGCAAATCCAAGATTTTAGAGAAATTTCCTCAGAAACGCTGTCTGCCCTATTTCTTTGCCAGACACAGCTCAAAACTCAATAAAAGAGAGACGGCGCCGGGGGATGGGGCCCTATGGTATTGGTTCAAGATCTTGAGCGTCAGTCATTTGTCCATCGATTATCATGTGCGCTATCTTGAGTGAGAAATTTTTGAAGTTTTATTCTCTTACTTGTTCACGAAGTTTTTCAAGCAAAAGATCGATGCCTCCTTTCTTCATAATTTGGGAAAATTCATCTTTTTTTGCCTGGCTCATGCTTAGGTCATTGACAAAAACATCCAGAATTTTTAAGCCGGCTTTTGTTTGAAAAACGCGCCACTCGATTTTAATGGATGTTGTTCCGGATTCTTGGGGAATTTGAATTTCACTCAGAACGGAAATACCAGCATTCGGGTTATCAGGGTTGCGTAGGAAGGCTCTTTTGACTTGAAAATTTTCTTTTGAAAAATCCCCTTTTCGGTAGTCATCAAATTTTGAAAGATAAATTTTTACAATATAATCGGGGAGAAGTTTTTCATATTCTTCTCGTTTCGGGGTAGAAAGTTTTCCAAAATCGTTGGCGCCTAAAAGATATTGTTCAATGGCGGGGAAATCGAAATCTTTCAAAAGAGTTTTTTTAAAGGCCTCAAAGCGTGCCGAAGAGGTTTGCGCGCCCATCAAGATCTCAATGGCAGACTCTCCCATTGATTGAATAAAGAAACGGGCTTGCTCTTCAAGAGATGATGAATCATTTTTCTCTGAGGAGATGGTCTTTTGTTGTCCCAGTGGATTTTGAATTTTTTTTTCTGCCTTTAATGAAGAAAAGGTAAAAAAACTAAATCCCAGAAGAAGACCTATACCAATTCCCTTTTTAATACTGTCTTGCACTATTGTCTCTCCTTATGTTCCATCTCTCTTAGGATTACAGGAAATTATTAAGGAGTCGCAAGGGGTCGGGGGCCTTCGTCGTTATTGTCCTCCAGGGGGACGGGCCCATCCTCTTGAGGGGAAGTGGAGTCTTTGACGCGGCTAGCAATTTTTTGACTGTAAAGGCTTCGAAGAACCACATAGTAATCTAAAGAGGTTTTTTTTAAGTTATCAACCGTATCCCGATATTCCATTTTTTTATCTGTAAAGTATAGCGCCGTGTGGGTGTTTATCCAGTTGTATTTTCTTTTCCACAAAAGGATCAAATCAACTGGACTCATTAAAGTATCTACAAGAATACCAAAGCTATCACGGGTACAAGAAGGACCCAGGAGAGGCCAAAAAAGATAGGGCCCCGGTTCGCCGCCCCAATGCTGAAGGGTGGAGCCAAAATCTGTTGACTCAGGGGGAACTCCCAGGACCTCTGAGGCGAAGTCAAACAATCCTAAAAGCCCAAAAACTGTATTAATCACAAAACGCCCCAGACTCCGCCCGGATTTTTCTTTCTTTCCCTGAAAAAGGAAATTGATCGCCCATAAGGGTTCGATAAGATTTTGAAGACAGTTGGTGATCCCCAATCGGACAGTCGGCGGGGTAAGTGCCCCGTAAAGATCCAGGATTGGTAAGAAGAAAAGAGTATCCAGCCCCTCGTTTATCTTGAGAGAAAAACGATTCCAGTCTTCAAAAGGATCTTCGATGCCTTCCGGGGTTGTCGAGGTTTTCTCAGACAGAGCAACTGGTAGGGAGGTGTCTTGAGCTCTTAAAATCGTGGTGGATTGCAAGACAGTCCAAAAGATAAAGATCAAAAAAAAAACGGGTCATTTCTTGAAGCAAATTGATAAGCCTAGGTGTTTTTCTTCAATGACTTATTACTCTTTCTTGGGAAAGATCGCAACCAGCATCTGTGAAAATTATCTCCGCATGTCAAAGAGCATGATGCTATTTTTGGCGCCATTTTTTGAAGGGGAAAAAAGTTCCACCAAAGGTTTCACAAAGTGTCGATAAAGAATGAATTCCCCCCAGCCAAATAAAAGCCCACACCCTGTTCCCAAGGAAAACATGATCAGGAACACAGCAATGAAGGGCAGGCAAGAAAGAGAGGGTTTAAAAAAATCGCAGGCCATTGCCATAGGTGCCATATGCATCAGATAGACGCCGTAGGAAAAATCCCCTCCACGACGAACCCATTGGGGAAAAGACATGCGCAAACAAGCGTGTAGCAGGAAAGAATAGCTCAGGGCCTGCAGGAGGTTTGTGATGATTGAGAGTTTAAAAGTGACTTGTGTTTGTGCTAAGCAATAGAATCCAATAACTCCACACCAAAGGGAGGGGGTTGAGAGATTTTTGAAAAAATCTTTTGTTGTGATGAATAAAAGCAGCCCTCCTATAAAAAAAACACAATAGGGGGATAAAAAAATCCACCAATTAGGAAGCAGCCAACCAGAGGGATTATTCATTTTTAAGAAGGAGGGAAAAATTTCCCCCATCCCAATCATCAAAAGCCACAAGCCACAGACCCAACTTATTTTTTGACGGGTTAGTCGGGTTAAAATCATTGCATAAACGGCTCCATAAAAGATCATTTCATAAACTAACGTCCAAGCGGGAACGGGGTAAGGAATTCCAAAATGTCCTTTTGGAAGAAGGAAGAAAGCGTTTTTATTAATATGCCAAGGGACGCCCATGATATATGCAAAAAGAAAGCTAATCAGAAGGGCAATCCAATAGGGGGGATAGATGCGGGCTGCGCGGTTTAAGAGAAAATTCCTTTGCT
>CAZGKG010000081.1:3275-4721 GCA_964525615.1 uncultured Rickettsiales bacterium
ATCCCATGACATAGCCTGAAATCAGAAAAAACAGAGGGACACCAGGGGCTACTATGGGGCATACCCATTTCCCATGCCAAGATAAAAGGTCTTTGAGACCTAAGGCATAAAAGCTTGCATGTCGCAGGAGCACAAGTAAACAGGCAAAGGCGCGCAGGGCTTGAAGCCCCTCTAAAAAGTGCTTTCCTTCTAGATTTTGGTCCATGGTGAAGGCTCTGTTAACTCATTAAGGTGACAAGTGTGTTCTTAATGCGGATCACGTCCTCAAGGGTGATAATAGACGCGCTAGGCAAATTAATAGCGCGTCTTGAAATATCGTAAGAGTTTTTATTTTTTTCTTTTGCTCGAGGAGTATCAAGGAATTTTTCAAATGCCTTCAGAGAGGATAAAGGATAAAAGAAAGGACGTGTCATGATCCCTTTTTCTTTCAGGGCATAAATGAGCTGGATTTTTGAGAAATTAGACGATACTTTCTGGAATAGAGCCGTTGTCATCCAATAGCTGTTAACCACATCAGGATGATCTGGGTTTAAAGTAACAGAAGAGAGGTCTGAAAAAACCTCTTGGTACCATCTAAAAATTTCTTGTTTTCGGGAAACTAGAAGATGAATACGCTTTAGCTGTGCTAAACCTAAGGCAGCCTGAAGGTTCGACATTTTGTATTTGTAGCCTACTTCAGTATTTTGAAACAGAATATCTCCTGGGATCCGACCATGATCTCGTGCAATCATAACTTTTTGATAGATTTCGGGATCATCTGTCACAAGCATTCCTCCTTCCCCTGTGGTAAGGGTTTTGGATCCATGAAAGCTAAAGCAGCTGGTAATGCCAAAGTTTCCCGAAAGTATTTTTTGATAGGTGGACCCAATAGATTCTGCTGCGTCTTCAATCAGGGGAATTCCAAGAGAGAGAAGCTCTTTATAAGAGGGCATGTGGCCATAGAGGTTGACGGAGATAATGGCCTTGGTTCGTTCTGAAATCAAAGGACGAACGGTTTTTGCCGAAAGACACCAGGTTTGAGGATCGATATCTGCAAAAATTGGAGTGGCACCAACGTAAGAGACCGGCGCTGCAGAAGCGATCCATGTAGTATCCGGCAGAATGACCTCATCGCCTGGCCCGACGCCGAGGGCGAGGAGACTGAGATGAAGTCCAGATGTACATGAGGGAAGGCTCACTGCGTATTGACGCCCTAAGTAATTTTTGAAAGCTCCTTCAAAACGGTGGATATAATCATTTGCCTGATCGTACCATCCATTGGTGATCGCATCTGTGACATAAGCAATCTCTTCTTCCGTAATAAAAGGTCCAGCGATGGGAATAACAGAGAGGGGAAGAGACATCTAAAACTCCTTCAACTTTTTTACAACACGTGCAGGAATTCCAGTCACAACAGAAAAATCTGGAACATCCTTCGTAACAACTGCTCCAGCTCCTATTTTGCAA
>CAZGKG010000082.1:0-3624 GCA_964525615.1 uncultured Rickettsiales bacterium
TAAAGCAATATTTATGTTACGATATTAGGCCTGGGAATAAATTTTAATACTGATGTTCGTTGAGAATAATACCAATTTACAGTTTAGTCCACAAGAGCGGTCTAGAAGAGACGATTAGGCTGATCAGCAATGGTGATATCAATTACCTCTGGCCCTTTATTACACGTGGCTTCAATAGACACCTTTCTCAAATGTTGGGAGAAAAAACGTTTCGTGCTAGCGTCTTTTTAAATGAAAGAGGTATTACCACTCTTCTCAAACCTTCTCTTTTCCCACGTCTTCCTCTTATGCTCACGATCTCCGATTGTACGTGATCGCAAAGGAGACAGACTTTTGAATCGATGGGAGATGGTGCGAAGCATTTTGGTATTGGTGTGGCAAGATTTATGTATTTGATGAGAGATCTTTGTCACTAAGACGATAGGCTATCAACTACCAAGATATTTGAGAGTGTTTGACAAGAGAGGCATCTGTAAGACGGTCAAAAAGCCCCTCTATAAGAGGGGCTGACAGGTCTTTTCGTAAGGCGTTAAGGTAGGATTTCTTGTCCTTTAAAATCGTAGATTTTTCTTCCCTCAGGTGTGAGGTTTTTAGTGCCTTCTTTATAGTTAAAGTCAGTGGCCCTCAGTGATGCGCAGATATATTTGTTGAATTCCTTAAATTGCTTTTTACTGAGAGCTTTTTGGACGGATTCAGGGTCAGGGTAATCGCGAAGAATGTTTTCCGCCCACTCTTTTGCTGCGTCCTCCGTTTCGAATTTCAGGGCTTTTTTTAGGTTAGAAAGTGCCTCTGTTCTCTCTGTTTCTTGTTTTAGTATATCAGTATACTCAGCTAGAATCTCTTCGCCTTTTTTTATCTTTCGATCTGAAAAATACACAGAAAAAGGGAGCTCTCCTTTGCGCATAAACAAATGAAAATTTGTATTCTTCGTTTCCTTTCCGGCGTTCGGATCAATACTGTTAATCAAAGCCATTGGGGAGAGATGACCACATGCCCCTAATATCATTTTTTGATCCTTGGAAATCTTAAATCCTGCCTGATAACGAACCATGTCAGAATATCTTACTGACCCTTTTTGATTAAGCCATTCCCACTCGGCGATTTCATCAGAGTTTATTCCATCATGAATCTGGTGAATGTACCAAACGCCAGGATAAATCCCAAGAGGCGTTCCTGGTGGAATATCTTTTTTTGCAAATACACCCCTTTGTCCTCTAAGACCTGGGCGGGGGTCTTCAGCAGAGATTTCCTGGACCTTCATCCATGCATCAAAGTAGGTTTTGCGGGCGTCAGAAGAAGAGGCTTGCTTATTAATAAATTTTTCTAATTGAGCCAAAGATAATTTTTTAGATATTTTAGATAGAATGCCAACAGTAATTTCAGCCGGTTTTATTGATTTTTCTCTAGTTGGTATACAGTAGATCTTCTTTTTTTCTAGGCATTTATCTAACGATTGTACATATTCATGGGCACTGGCCCGTGCTAGAACGAAATTCTCGTGACTCCAGTCATCAAGTGTCGCAAAAGTTTTATTTCCGTAGGCTATAAAGCCGATCATGATTAAAAATTTTTTTAACATTAAATATCCACTTTCTTTTAAAACAAATATTTTTTTATAGTTTTTTTTTATTTTTGCAAAATGAACAAAGAAAAATACTGTTTTTCTTAAAAAATAAGTTTTTAAATTACCTTTAAGTAAAATTTATGTTTATTTTTGGCAAAAATTAAGTTGTGATAGGAAGGGGATAAGAACTTGTGAAAAAAAATATCTGGGCCAAAGTCTTGTGGAAGCGCCGGTGATGAAGGGTGTGCCAGTCTCCGCTTGTTTTGTTGAAGGGAGAGAATATATCTTAAGTGTTCACGAGACCAAAGGGGGATGTAAATTCCTTACATAAATTGCCCGTCAGTGATGAACAGAAGGCTCGTAAAAGGTTGAGGGATGCTGCATCCCTCTTGCAAAGAAGGGGGGAGAGAGGATGAGGGAAGGATTCCCTGTGGTCCGCTCTTGTGTCTTTTAGAGAGAGGGGGGGGCTGAAAGGGAGCTTAGGCCTGGTAGAGGGGCGCAAGGAGGAGGGGAGAGCTCTTTCACGCCTGGAGGGTGAAGTATGACGCGTACCATCGCTCCGCCTTCAGGTCTTTTTTCTAAAACGAGGATTCCCTCATGATCTTCTACAATTTTCTTGACAATGGCAAGGCCAAGCCCCGTTCCTTTACTTTTCGTGGTGTTGTAGGGTTCTGTCAGATGATTTGGTGATTCAATCGGAAAGCCCACACCGTCGTCTTGAATTTCACAGATAATTTCTTCTGTTGTTTGGATCAAGGAAAACCAGATGTTCCCTCCCTTATGGTGGGGATTTTTTTCCTCTACCGCCTCGATAGCATTTTTAAGCAAATTTGTAAGGACTTGGGTGATTTGACCGATATCCCCTTGTATCTCAATCTCTTCTGGAATTGTAATGTGCCATTGAATCAAGGGATAGGCTTGGGTATGAAGCAGTAAAACGCTTTCGGATACTTCTTTTAAGAGTGTCCTTGAAAAAGAAGGTTTGGGCAGACGCGCAAAGCGAGAGAACTCTGAAATAATTTTCCCCAATCCCTCGACTTGGCGGGTAATCGTCTCAATACATTTTTTAAAGGTCTCGGGATCTTCCTTAATTTGGGGGAGATAGCGACGCTTCAGTCTCTCGGCTGACAGTTGAATCGGGGTGAGGGGATTTTTTATTTCATGAGCAACACGACGGGCGACATCAGACCAAGCAGCTTGGCGTTGAATGGATAAAAATTTTGTAATGTCTTCAAAAGTAATCACCCATTCCTGTAAAGATTCATGCCCCTTGGGTCTTGTGACATGAACGCGAAAGATTTGTTGGAACCCCAAAGGGCCGACGGCGAGTTCTGTTTCAAGTGGATACTCCTTTGCATTCAGAAGAAAACTCCAATCGGGAAGAACCTCTGTCAGGGTTTTTCCTATAAAATCTGAAGCGTCACATTTTAAAATTTCAAAGGTTCGCTGATTCGCCACGCGAATATGTCCTTCAAGATCAAGTCCTAAAACTCCTGAAGAAACTCCCGATAAAACATTTTCCGTAAATTCATGGCGTCGTTGAAGTTCAATATGGGTTGTTTTTAACTCTTTCTGTTGAAGGGCAATTTCGTCCACCATTTGGTTAAAAGCTAAAGCCAGGGTTTCAAGTTCATCAATATTAGCCTGGGGATCAATAGGAACACGGGTTTGGAAAAAACCCTTTTGAATTTGCCTCGCGGCTTCAATTAAATTTTGAATCGGTTTTAAAAATTGTTTTGAAAAAACAGCGCCGCGCCATAAGGCGAGGACAAAAATGACCGCGGTGATGATCAGGAAAATAACGGTAAAAAAGACTGAAAACAAACGCCGTTCTTCAAAAAGGTTTTTATAAGCCGCCGCCGCCTCTTTCACCGCAAGAAGGCGCATTAAAACCTTTTGGTCGACCTTGCGGCTGACAATGAGAAAAAGATCCTTTTCTCGATTAATTTGGGTCAGGGCAATCACACGGTCATTACGGCGATTTGGATAAATAACAACGCTTTGACGGGCTCTTTCCAAATTTTGTCCAGAAATTTCTTCAAATTCCAAAGAAAAGGAAA
>CAZGKG010000082.1:3637-4603 GCA_964525615.1 uncultured Rickettsiales bacterium
TTGTACTTTCTGGTTAAACCAACTTTGCATTCCTAAATTTAAGAAAACACCCGAAAAAAGCGCAAGAAGCAGGATCGGTCCAATGACTAAAAAGCCGAAGGCCCGCATGATCCTTAGATAAAGCCGGGAATCCGAAATCTTTTTATAAAAGGGGAGAGCGTCAATAAAATTTTTCAAGAAAGCTCATTGATAGTTGCGGATGAAATGTGTGTGATCTTAAAACAGGTGCTCCCTTTTGCCAATGCTTCTTTTTTGGCCCGAGGCGTCAAAAAAATGTATAAACTAAAGAAGCACTCAGCCATAGATCGTCAAATTTTTGAGGTTTAAGCTTCCACAGAAGATCCCTTGAAAAAAGAAATCAGGGAACTTCCTCTCCTTCGTATTTTTTGGATGAAACGAGAGAGTCGGCTGGGATTTTTTTCTATTACAGGAGGCGCCGGTGGAGAAACAAGCGGAGGCCTTTCAGTGAGTTCATTAATCCGTGTTGCCAGATACTCGATCGTGACCTTCATATCGTCGAGTTCCATATAATTTTTATCCCACGTTGTGACATATCCTTGAGGACAATGAGGTTTTGTAGGCAACTGCTCGTCAGGAGGAAGAAGCCTGTTAATTTCCTTGATCTGCTTCTCAAAATCCTTATAAACCTGCTTTGCAATTTGAGCATCATAAAAAAGAAAAGCCTTTTTATGAGGATTTTGAGTGGTGAAATCATAAGAAAGTATTCTCTCTTTATGATTTGGTGGTGTTTTTTCTAGAACAAAAGATTGTCTTAAGGTTCGATTGATGAATATCATGATATTTAATTCAGAAACTGTCGAAGAACGGTTGATTTTTTGCGAAAAATCCTTTTGACACTTTTGACATTCTTTGCTGATACCCATGGTTTTAGAAAAAGATGCAATCAGGTCTTTTTTGTGAAAATCATAATTGATGATTGTCAGCTGAGGAAAAATAGTTGTGTAA
>CAZGKG010000083.1:0-4496 GCA_964525615.1 uncultured Rickettsiales bacterium
AAAAGGGAAACGCCACTAAAAAGCGATCACAAGAAGACAAAAAACGATGCCTCTGTATGGAAAAGGAAAGAAGAAAAATATCAACCCCCGACATTAAAGATAAACGCACAATTCCCTCCGATACCTGATGACAGGGACCTCGAGGACCGTCAGGCGTCATCCCAATAGAACTTCCTTTTTTCAGGGCTTGAAGAAGAGATCTTAATGCCTGAAGCCCCTTATGGCTGGAAGATCCTGGAATCCATCCAATCCCTAAATGGCCAACAGTACGTGCAATCAATTCCCCATCTGTGTGGGCCGAAATCAACATGGAAAAAGGCATCACGGAACGCCATGCATAAGCCACCATCAAAAGACGCCCATGCCAAAAACACACAATCACAGGTTTCTTCATCTCCCAGTATTTTCGGGGATACTCTTCCCCTTTGCGAACCCAACGGGTCGTCCCAAAAACAAATCGAATATAAGACGCCGTCAAAAAAGCCACAAAACGACGAAACCATAACGTTTTTGATAACGGTTTGATCAAACGTAAAAAACGGGAGGAAGAAGGTTTTTTAGGGGACATTTTCTACTCACTTAATTGTGGAAAAACCAATCGCGCGTAAAGTCCACCGGCGTTCAAAAGACTGTCATGGTTGCCTTCTTCCACCACCTCCCCCCGATCTAGAACAAAAATCTTATCCGCCCTTTCAACTGTTGATAAACGATGAGCAATCGTAAGGGTTGTGCGCCCCTCCATTAAACGTTCCAAAGCTTTTTGAACATATGTTTCTGATTGGCTATCCAAAGAAGAGGTGGCCTCATCTAACAACAATAATGGGGCATCCTTCAACATGGCGCGGGCAATTGCAATTCGTTGTCTTTGCCCACCAGAAAGTTTCAGTCCGTGTTCACCAATTTTTGTATGATAACCTTTCGGCAAAGCTTCAATAAAGTCATGCGCATCAGCAGCACGAGCTGCATCTACGACCTGATCAAAGGTTGCATCCCGTCGACCATAGTGAATGTTTTCTAAAATTGTCTCATTAAATAAAACAATTTCCTGCCCTACAAAAGCAATTTTTTCCCGCAAAGAGGCCAATGTAACTTTATCTAAGGGTTGAGCATCGATCGTAATTTTCCCCGCTACCACATCATAAAAACGCAGCAACAAGTTAAATAGAGTGCTTTTTCCAGAACCAGAAGGCCCCACGATTGCGGTTTTCTGACCTCCCGTAATAGACAGAGACAAGTTTTTAAAAAGAGGCGCCTCATCAGAGTATCTAAAAGAGATATCTTGAATTTCAATAGCCCCCTCAGAAACCTTCAGAGAAAAAGCATCAGGAGCATCCACCACTTGAGGAACCGTATCCAAAACCCCGAAAAGACGCGAAAGAGCCGACAGCCCCTCTTGAAGCTCTGTATTTAAATGGACAAGTTTTTTCAGTGGTTCATAGGCCAACAACAGGGCTGCAATAAAAGAAATAAAGGTTCCCGTCGTACGTGTGTGGGTCATCACCTGATAGCCGCCATAAAGCACCACCACTACAATCGCTAAGCCTCCCAATGTTTCCATCAAAGGATGAAGTGCCGCCCGCACACGCGCTCCCTTTAAAGCAAACTTCAAGAAGGTATCGATTTTCTCCTCGGCCTGCGCTTTTTCATAAGCCTCCATCCCATAAGCTTTGATTAAACGAATTCCTTGAAAGGCTTGTTGAAAAAAGATATTCAAATGCTCCATCGCTTCTTGAGATCCAAAAGAAATAAGACGCATTCGACGGCCAAAAGTTCGCATGGGCCAAATTGCCAAAGGAAACCCCAAAAAAGCCACAACAGCTAAAAATGGATCTTTGTAAACCATCACACAGACCAGAAAAAAAAGAGTCAAAATATCACGACCAATGCTCAGCAAAAGATTGGTCAAACCATTGCGCATCAGCTGCATTTCATAGGTTAATAAAGACAAAAGGCCGCCTGAGAGACGTTTTTGGAAAAAACTTAAATCGCCCGAAATGATGTGATGGAAAAGTTTTTTTTGAAAAGTGGCTGTAATTTTTTGTCCCACATAGGTCAAAGCCAACATCTGCCCATAGTTCGCAATCCCTTTCATCAGAAAAATTCCCAAAATCAAGGTCGCCAAATACCATAACCGCGATGCCTGATGCCCAGAAAAAATGTCATCAAAAAGAGGTTGAAGGAAATGGGCTAAAAGCGCCGTGGAAAAAGCGCCAAATCCCATACATACAAAGGCAAGACTTAAAAAAATTCTATGGGGCTTTAAATAGCTTAACCAAAATCTTCCAAGCAGAAGAGTTGCCGCTGGGAAGGGAGATTTTACTCCAACCACTTTTTAATCTCCCGTCAACAAACGCTCCATTAACTGTTTTACCGTTGGAATAAAACCTTCAGCATAAAAAGGATCCTTGGCAAAATTGTAGGCATTATGACCGGCGAACATCAAATTTTTCTCGATATCTCCTCCGTGACTAACGTCTTGAAGGGTCTTTTGAATACAATAGGATCTTGGATCCGCTTTCCGTCCTGTGGTACCAGAGGCATCTTGAGACCAATTACTAAATAAACAAGCGCTTAAACACCCCATACAATTCACTTGATCTTCATGAATTTCCGCCGCCTTTTCCGGTGTTACAAAAATAAGAGTAGAATCAGGCGTCCGCAAAGCCTCTGTAAACCCCTGCTCTATCCAACTCAAAGCCTCTTTATTGTCGTGATGGGTCAAATAAACTAACCGTGCCCGTGGACCAATTGGTAAAGGCGTATCGTGATCCCCCACCGGCTTTAACACGTAGGCCACCTGATGTTCAGCCCGCTCCTTTAATTCTTTTAAAAAACCGTTTTCTACAGCGGAAGAATAAAATCCCGTTGGACTAAAACGATTTAAATACACATCTCCTGGTTGCAAGGTCAAAAGACGCTGCTTCCAGGCAGGCGAAATAGGACTTTCCTGAGTCAAGAGGGGCCGAGTCCCAAATTGAAAAGCGATAGGGCCCAAATCCGGATGATCAATCCAATCCTCCCAATCACGCAAATACCATACCCCTCCCGCCATAATGATTGGGGTTTCCGGATGGCCGATCTCTCTTAAAAATTCCCTCAACGCCCGCACACGAGGAAAGGGAGATTCAGGCTTAAGTGGATCTTCACTATTGCTCAAGCCATTGTGGCCTCCGGCTAACCAGGGATCCTCGTAAACAATACCCCCGAGCCATTCAGGGAATTTATGAAAAGCCCTTTTCCAAAGGGCACGAAAGGCCCGCGCAGAAGACACAATCGGATAATAAAAAACACCAAAACTCGCAGAAATTTGCGCAAGGCGATAAGGCATACCTGCACCACAGGTTACACCGTGGATCAACCCCTTAGCCCCCTCAAGAACCCCATAGAGAATCTCTTCAACAGCAGCCATTTCCCAAAGAACATTCATATGAATGCGCCCTGCCCCTCCTGCTACTTCATGGGCCATTTTTGCCTGGGTAATGCCCCCTTGGATAGAATGAAACACCAGCTCTTCGTGACGCTCTCTGCGGGTTTTGCCTTGATACTCCAAAGGAATCCATCGACCTTCTTCATCATAAGAATCCGCATTAACGGCAGAAAAAGTGCCGACCCCTCCAGCAGCTGCCCAAGCCCCAGAGCTGAGACCATTAGAAACAGCGATGCCCTTACCCCCTTCAAAAAGAGGGAAAACCTCTTGGCCAGATAACTTCAAGGGTTTTAATTTTTTCATTCCAATCCCATCTTAAGATTTCATTCAAAAAGGCGATTTTATTGCCTGCACACGCTCTCTTGTTGTCCCGCACACGCGCATCTTTTTCAAGCCCCTTTTCAGAATTTTGGAAGAAAAAAGATGCCCTTAAGCAAGGGGGAAATCAAAAAAAGTTTCAAGAAAGGGTTCTTTCTGAAGGGTATAATGCCACCATTCCCGCATATAGGAAAGGAATCCCCGTTTCAACATTTTTTCTTTTAAAAAATTCCGCCTTTCAAGAGCTTCGAGACTGACAAGACGGCTATCATGGTGAGAGGACAAATCAAACAAATCAAAGTGCCCCTCCATATCAATTGTTCCGTCAGAACAAAAGGGAATCGTGTGACCAGAAGGAAGCAAACGATCCCCCAAAAAACGTTTGGGGAAAGGAATCAGGGATTTCCCTTGAGATATCAGAGAAAGATCAACGGTACTTCCCCGTGAATGGGCGGATTGGCGACTTAAATACCCTTTTTCAAAAAGTAGGTCTTTTGACAAAAAAGGATAGTAAAGCGCTTTCAAGGCCTTTGTTTCCGGAGTTTTCTGCCAATCTAAAAAGGATTTCACAGCCCGATTGGGACGATAGGCATCGTAAACAACCAAAGAAAATCCCTCCTTGGATACATCCTCTTGCACAAGCGCAAGAGCCTCTGCCGCCTCTTGGGTTAAGATTGCTTCCGGCACCTCATAGCCCGGAACAACAGCACCTGTAAAATTAAAGGGAGTTCCATAATCAAGGCTTTGATAA
>CAZGKG010000084.1:0-4288 GCA_964525615.1 uncultured Rickettsiales bacterium
AAAAGGGAAAGCGAGACATAAAAAAAGGTGTCCTTTCAAGCAAACGGCGACATTTTAAAAATCCCAAAAAGTTTAAAATCCCAAAAAATTTCCTACCCATTGAAAAATTCTCAAGCGATTTAAATCATTCCAAGTACTTAAAACAAAAAGTCCAAGAACAATCCATAGCCCAATCCGATAGCAAAAATGAAGCGCTTTCTCAGAAAGCGGTTTTCCGCGCACCGCCTCAATCCCGTAAAGAAAGATATGGCCTCCGTCTAACAACGGAATGGGAAAAAGATTAATTAATCCCAGATTAATAGATAAAACCGCCATAAAAGAAAGCAAAGCCCCCATACCCACCTGAGCAATTTCTCCCGAAAGCTGGGCAATCATCAAGGGGCCCCCCATACCGTCTAGAGATATTTGACCAAGAATCATTCGGGTAATTCCCTTAAGCGTCTGCCAAGAAATCATAACTAACTCTTGCCCAGCCACAGCCATCGCTTGAAAAAAATTTAAATCTTTTTTAACAATCTCTCTTCCGTAGATGCCTAAACGACCAACCATCTTACCCTTCTGAGGCATCACAGGAGATAAAGCAGCCTCTGGAACGAGAGGCAAAACTAAAGAATGACCAGACCTTTCCACCTCAAAGGACAAGGGCTCACCCGCACGAGAGCGTACATAAGCCACAACATCCTCAAAACGTTCCATCTTCTGATTGTTAATGCTTAAGATACGATCTCCCTTCTGCAAACCCCCTTTGAAGGCAACACTCTCGGCAATCACCCCCCCAATCACAGGCTCAGAATCAAAAGACCGGTATCCTTGAGTCATAAAAATAAAAGAAAAAAAGAGACAAGCCAGAAGATAATGGGCAAAAGGGCCGGCAGCTGAAACGGCCATCCGTTGCCAAACGGTTTTAGCATGAAGAGATTGAGACCTCTCCCCCGCCGTCATTGCCTTAAGGGCGTCATGATCCGGAGCGCTGGCAGCATTTTCATCTCCCCACATCTTGACATATCCCCCCAAAGGAAGCCAAGAAATCTTCCAACGCGTCCCCACGCGATCATTCCAACCAAAAATCTCCGGCCCAAATCCGATGGAAAAGACCTCAATTTTTACCTGATTATAACGGGCGACAAGATAATGGCCTAACTCATGAAAAAACACCAAAATACTAAGAACAAGAATAAAAGGAACCAAATAGGCAAAAATTTGTTTAAAAGGAACCAGATAACCGAGAACTTCTTGAATCCAGTCCATTATTCCTTTTTTCACCCCCTCATAAAAAATTAATTTTTTAGAGTGTAGTGTGGAGACTCTCAAAAAACAAGACCAAGCCCTTTGAAATGAGGAAAAAAGCCAGAATCGTCAAAAGAATTTCGAAAAAACATTCGACCTTTTAAAGGTATCTCTTGAAATAAATAAGCTGCTTTGCGAAGCAGGAAAATATGATAGGATGAAAACAAAGGGAGAGATTGATCTCTCTCAATATTGTAATAGTTTTTTTTAGGAAAAGGGTTCTTTTCGTGTTAAATTCTCGTGGGAAAAGCGTTGCTCTTTGGCTGATCATTGGGCTTTTTCTTGTGGCCGTTTTCAACCTTTATAACGGAACCTCGACAAAACAGATTCCTTCGGTTGACTATTCTGAATTCGTTATTCAAGTGGAAAACGGGCAAGTGGCGGACGCTTTTATCAGAGGAGATCATGTCATGGGCCGTTTTGTGGATGGACGTACTTTTACGACCTATCTTCCGCCACAAGACTCCTCGGTGATTCAAAGCCTTGTCAAACATCATGCACGTGTTAAAATTGGGCCACCTGAGGAGGCAACACCTTCCTTTTTCCAAATTCTATTATCATGGTTCCCCATGCTTTTATTGGTGGGCGTGTGGGTTTTCTTTCTGCGTCAAATGCAAAGTGGTACGGGTCGCGCCATGGGATTCGGGAAGTCCCGCGCCCGCCTTCTGGATGAAAAGACAAATAAGGTCACTTTTGAAGACGTCGCAGGAATAGAAGAAGCCAAAGAAGACCTCGAGGAAATTGTTGAATTTCTTCGAAATCCCCCTAAATTCCAAAAATTGGGTGGAAAAATTCCCAAGGGTGTCTTGCTGATTGGACCTCCTGGCACCGGAAAAACCCTTTTAGCACGTGCTATTGCTGGTGAGGCCAATGTCCCTTTCTTTTCCATTTCCGGATCAGATTTTGTTGAAATGTTTGTCGGCGTGGGCGCCAGCCGCGTACGGGACATGTTTGAACAGGCGAAACAAACGGCCCCTTGCATTATTTTTATTGACGAGGTAGACGCAGTCGGACGACACAGAGGGGCTGGTTTAGGCGGTGGTAACGATGAGCGGGAACAAACCTTAAACCAACTTCTGGTAGAAATGGATGGTTTTGAATCCTCTGAAGGCGTGATTTTAATTGCCGCCACCAACCGTCCAGATGTGCTTGATCCAGCATTGTTACGTCCAGGACGTTTTGATCGACAGGTGGTGGTGCCCAATCCAGATGTGCTGGGACGAGAGAAAATTCTTCTTGTGCATATGAAAAAGGTGGTGTTAGCACCCGACGTTGACGCTAAAGTCATTGCCCGAGGAACCCCTGGGTTTTCAGGGGCCGATTTAGCAAATCTTGTGAACGAAGGCGCTCTATTAGCGGCACGACGAAACAAGAGAGCCATCTCGATGCGGGAACTTGAAGATGCGAAAGACAAGGTTATCATGGGGGCTGAGCGGCGCTCTATTGTGATGACAGAAGAAGAAAAACGCCTCACCGCTTATCATGAGGGGGGACATGCTGTCGTCGCTTTTTATTCAGCTGCCTCTGATCCCATTCATAAGGCCACCATCATCCCCCGAGGCCGTGCTTTGGGCATGGTGATTCGTCTTCCTGAAGGAGACCGCGTCTCTATGCCGCGGGCTAAGCTAATGGCGGATTTAGCGGTAGCCATGGGAGGACGTATTGCCGAAGATCTTATTTTTGGGGCTGATCAAATTACAACAGGAGCCTCCTCTGACATTAAAATGGCTACAGATATTGCCCGTCGCATGGTGACAGAATGGGGCATGAGTGAGCGATTGGGACCCGTTACCTATGGTGATGTAGCTCAAGAGGTGTTTGTAGGGCACACGATCGCCCAACATAAGACGGTATCTGAAGCAACCTCCCAAGAAATTGACAAGGAAATTCGTCTGATTGTAGATACGGCCTATAGCACGGCTCAAGGAATTTTGAAAAAGTATCTAAATCAGCTTCACCTGATTGCAAAACAGCTTTTAGAGCACGAAACTTTAAGTGGTGAAGATATTCGTTGTCTCATTGAAACTGGTACAATGAATCGAAAGCCCTCTGAAAAAAACACAGCCCGAAAGACCTCCCTTGATCCTCAATGGGAAGAGCCCTCAGAAGCGCCTCCCTCTCCAGCACAAAAAAGACCTCGAAAGCCTGCGGCCCCTAAACCAACCCAAAAGATTCTCAAACCCTCTGAAACAGAAGGATAATCAAGGAGAAAGACCGTAAAAAGGAAGGATCTTAACCGATCTTTTTCGAGAAGGGCTGGTTGGGGGGTGTCCCTCCTCCCTTTTTACATTTTCCCCCTCTTTTTATCGAATGAAACAAAAAATCCGCCTCTGAGAAAACAGACTAACCTCGTCGCCCAAAAACCAGACTCTTTCCAGAAAAACTAGTTTCCCCATAAAAAAACATTTACTTAATCATATTTGTTTATATTGGATATTTATGGTCATTTTGTTACGTGAGATAGGTAAAAAAATGAAAGCTTATGTCAACACAATCTTTTTTTTCACACTTGGATTTGGTTTCTTAATCTTCACACCCCAAAGTTGGGCCGTGATGTCCAAAGGAGGGCAGAATACACCAATAAAGGCGCAAATTTTATCACGCCCAACACAACAAAAGGCACTTGACATAAATGCGAGCTTGTTAAGACCAAGACCAACGCAGAAAGAATTGCAACAAGAACATCCCCTCATACGAAAGGGGGTAGAGATTATAAAGTAAGAAAAAGTCTTCATGCAAGACCAGGAGATGATGGACCAACAACGGCAAGACATACAAACAGGGGTCATAAACATCACCGGGAAAACGCCTGTTAGACTGTCCAACAAACCCGGCAAGAGGGTATAGGATAGGATAGACGCTACTTTTCCTGTTGAATGTTTTCGACGTACAAACACAAAAGGAAATAAGCTTTATCGCCTCGAAGCTTTACCCCACTGGAAGGCCTACACTGCCCCCCATTGTCTAGAAGACGAAGCGGCGATTTTTGAGGAGAGGTTCA
>CAZGKG010000085.1:0-4206 GCA_964525615.1 uncultured Rickettsiales bacterium
GGGCTCAAGGGTAGGGCGGTAGCTTGCCGGGCTTCATACGAGGGTTCGATTCCCTTCATCCGCGCCAGATTTTTTTTTTAAACAGGTTCACTTTTGCCTGTTTTTGATATAAATATGTTTCATAAAGTGAAAAAAAGATAAAAAATCTTATGTTAGAAAAAACAATAATCTACACCATCAAAAATTGCCCTAGTTGCGTGAGAGCCAAAAATCTTTTGCAGGAAAAAGGTTATTCATTTCAAGAAATTGATGTCACGAATAACCCGGAAAACCTGCGCGAGCAACTTATGGAGAGAACAAAAGGTCAAAGGACTCTTCCTCAAGTTTTTATCAACGAGCATCATGTTGGTGGTTATGAAGCACTTCAAGCTTTTTTGCACGAACAGAAGCCCTAGGGATTGAAGACACTTGGGACCGATTGATGGTTTCTCTTAATTCTTTTCCCGCTTTGAAAAAAGGAGACCACTTTTCTTTTATTTCAACAGCATCTCCTGTTTTTGGGTTACGACCGGTGCGCTTTTCTCTTTTTCGCAAGGAAAAGCTACCAAATCCCCGTAATTCCACCCGATCCCCTTTTTGGAGGGACGAAGCAATCTCTGCAAAAAACAGTGAAACGGAGTCTTCAACTAAATGACGCCCCAATTCTGGATAACGTTCATAAATTTTTACAACCAGCTCAGATTTCGTCATAGACCTCTCCTTTTAATCAATTCCCCTCAACACATGAAAAAACAATGCCAATTAAGGACTTTACCTCTCGTATTTTTTTTTAAAAAATTTCAAATAAAACACTTGAGTATTTCTACAAGACATTGAAATGCAAAACAACAAGAAACAACTTTTATTTTTTAAAAACTAAACAATTATTCAAATAAAAAAATTTTTTATTGGTAAATAATTGTATTTTTATTTGAGAAAAACAACATAAAAGAAAATCCGCTGTGTAAACTGACGTCGCACGGGCGCTTTTTCTGCGCCAAGTTCTTTTTGATTTTTTTAAAATACATTCTGACTTTTTTTGTTTTTTTTTGAAAAGGAGCGGCAGGCGAATCTCTCCTGTCATCTCTCCAGAAGAGATCGGTTTTAGCGCCAGAGACACCCGTTTCTAGAAGAAGATCAAAAGCACCTTTGAAGTTCAAGGGAAGCTTGACCCCATCAAAATGATCGAGCCCATGGCCCCAATCTCACACCACCTTTCAAAGACCCATCAAAGGTTGGGCGAAAGGGACCTGAAAAACAAAATTTTTTTTATATACAGAGGGATTCATGAAAAAATTTTTATATGTGTCTTTAATGGGGACTTTTTTGGTAACGGTTGAGACTTCTGTGATAGCGGCTCTAGGAGACTTTGACAATTCATCAAAATCAGCGGTGAAAGTTAAGAAAGAGTCAGTTCCTCTCACTAAAGAAGCCCCAAGAGAAACGAGACCGGATTTGGAGAATCTACTCTCATCGAATTGCCATGTCGTAAGAAGCCACATTGTGGGCTACCTAGAAATGAAAGATATTTTGAATCTGGGGCGAGTTAACCAAAATCTTCAGGAGATTGTTTGTACAGATATTTTCCCAGAAAAAATAGGGCCATTTGTTCGACAAACGTTAAAGAGTGGAACGGGGGCTGAAGCTTTCTTACCCGCTGCTTTTGCCATAAATCTTTTACCAGGTGATTTTCAAGAAAAACCATGGGTGAAAAAGGCTCAAGAAAAAATAAAGCGTTTATCATCCTCTAGCATAGGTCAATGCATAAGTCTGAGTAAAATTCTAGAATTGGTTGCGCCGATTGCAAATCCTTTTACAGCTCCCTCGAGAGAACTTTTTTTTCTCGTAATTTTTTTGAGCAACATATTTGCGTCTGGAATTTCGAGGAAGTTGCGCCTTTTTTTGCCGAAAAACCTGAGTATCTCGACATATTTCACGCAAATTTGATCCAATCAATTTTGAGATCGAGACAATTTTCATGTTCAATTTTACAATATATTTATGAGATTTCCCCTCAGTTGTGTAAAAATCCAAATTCCCTTACCAATCATGAAAAGAAGCAAATTTTTAAGTTTGTACAATTCCTTCCTCCCTTAGAAACGCTTTCCTCCTCTCTCCATACCGATTCTAGTCTTGAACTCATTCACAAATTATCCCCTGAGGAAGCCCTCAGAATTGTAAAAGGGATTCCTCCGTTACGAGAGGCCCCCACGAATTCTCAGATTGCGGTGCTTAATTTCATTGAAAGAATATCCGCTGAGAAATTTGACAGTGTTGTCAAAAATATCCAAAAAAATTCCACGTTCAAGGAGCGTTTCTCTGACAAATGGCACACATTCTAAAAGGATCGACTTCCGGCAATTGACGTGATGGATGATGTCGATTGCTGGGGCCCCTTGTGGTCAAAATCCACTTTAGGTCCTTATAGTCTTCTCTGCGTCTGAAGATAACGTTCACGGCTATCTTAAGGTAAACGCTCTCCCAAAATCCCTTTAGAAGTTTGGGTATCCCCCAAGCGAGGAAGGTTCCTTGAGCTTTAGAAGGGTTCATTGCGACTGTCGCACAATCTCTTCGATTGATGGATCCCCCCACTTTAACCCCCTACAAATTCCTGAACGATGGGATGAGATGTATTTGAAAGGTCTTCTGCCGGCCCTTGCCAGATGATTTTTCCTTCATGAATCATCCCAATACGATCTGCAATTTTACGCGCCAAAGACAGATCATGGGTAATCGTCAAAGTGGTTGCCCCCAAAGACTTACGACAGTCTTGAATCAAGTCTCCAATGAGACGACTAAACAAAGGATCAAGACCCGCTGTGGGTTCATCTAAAAAAAGAAAAGAAGGAGACATCACAATAGCCCGTGCCAAAGCAACACGACGCTGCATCCCCCCCGAAAGATCCGAAGGCAAAAGGTCAGCTACTGCAGCTTCTAATCCTACTTGAGCAAGCTTCTCTATGGCGCATTTTTTATCATTCATTTTATCCTGTACACCCTGCATCAGAAGCCTGAAAGCAACATTTTCCCAAACGAACAGGCTATCAAAAAGGGCAGACCCTTGAAAAACCATCCCGATTTTTTCCATACGCTTATAGCGGTCTCGCCTTCCCTCAGCGGGGATGGATTGACCCTCCATTTCAAGAATGCCCCGATCGATGGGAAGCAACCCCAAAAGACACTTCAAAAGAACCGATTTTCCACTTCCGGAACGGCCCAAAAGAACAAAGGACTCGCCAGAGGCAATATCCAGATCTATCCCGTTCAAAACTTTCTTTGGACCAAAGCTTTTGTGGACACCCTTGATGTGAATTGGTAGCAAATTTTTTTCCATCCCTATCTAAGGCCTTTTTCTATTTTTCAAATAAAAGGGCTGTTAATAAGTAATTAGACAGTAAAATCAAAATAGATGCTGAAACAACAGCACGCGTTGTGGCAGAACCAACCCCCTGGGCGCCGCCTTGAGATTGACAACCATGATAGCATCCCATCAGGGAAATAATAAAACCGAAAACAGAGGCCTTCAAAAGTCCTGAAAATACGTCTTTTAATTCTAAAAACTCAACTGTTTTGCCCAAATAAATCGCAGAGTTAAATCCCAGTTTAACAGTTCCTATGAGATATCCTCCAAAAACCCCTAAAATGTCTGCAACAAGAACCAATAGCGGAAGCATCAAAAAACCTGCCAAAACCCTTGGCCACACCAAATATCGCAAAGGATCTGTCGACAGCGTCTCTAGGGCGTCAATTTGCTCTGTCACCTTCATCGTCCCAATTTCTGCCGCCATGGCAGCACCGACACGTCCTGCCACCATTAATCCTGCAAGAACAGGCCCTAGCTCTCGTGTCATTGACAAAACAACAACTGTCGCCAAAGCACCTTCTGCATTAAACCGGGAAAAACCTGTGTAGCTTTGAAGAGCAAGAACCATCCCACTAAAAAGCGCAGTGAGAGCCACAACAGGAAGAGAAAAATATCCAATTTCTAAAATCTGTTTCCAAATTTGACGGCCATAATAAGGTGGAAGAAGGCCTTGGAAAAAAACCTGAAGGGCAAAAAGCAAAGGACGCCCCAAAAAAACTAGAGTATTGTCAAAAATTTTTCCTAAAATGACGAGAAAACTGATCAATTTTTCCATCTCACCTTCCCTTCCCTCTAATGATAACAGTTTTTCTTTTTTTTAGGAAAAAAGATTTTCTGAGGAAAGATAGCGATAAGAAGGACGT
>CAZGKG010000086.1:0-4170 GCA_964525615.1 uncultured Rickettsiales bacterium
TGAATTTAAACTCTGCACTGTGCGCTTTCTTCTTCATCTCATCCGTCCTTTCTTGCCTTCCCTTAGAGATGAATCTCTCCTCTCCCAACGGTTCTGGTTTTCGGGGGGCAGCTTAGCCATTGCAGGAAGAGCTCTCCCTTTTTTAGGAGGAGAGCTTGGGATATCTTAGAAAAAACAAGGGGCCGGCTTTCTATTGGATCATCCTCGTCTCTTTCACCTCTTTTAGAGCCTGACAACGCAAGAACTCTTCCGATCCAGGCCCTCATCAGGACAAAAATTAAAATTTTTCCATACTAAAAATGGTTTAACGCCTCTTAGATTCAAAAGAACACCTTAGGTAAAATGGACACATGTCAAATCGGAAATCTCTTCTTGACGGATCAAACGGAAGGCGTCATGACAACGTTTTATCCGGTTTTCGACATAATAATAGGATCTGCGAGCATCGCCCAAAAATTGATGAATCCACCTGATGGCAATATCTGGTCGAAGGGCCCTTTCTTTTTCAAATTCAATGGCTGTCACGATCTGATCCAAGGGTTTAAAGAGCGTAAATTTCTCGTTCCCAATTCGAAGGGTTTCAAAATTATCAGGGTTCAAAAACTGAAGCGCGTCCCAAGTCTTATATTCGGAATAAAGTTTTTGCAGATGATGAGTAAAACTCTCAACCATTTTTGCGTTCATGAAAAGATCACTGAAAAAATAGATGGGAATTTTCAGATCTTTGGCTTTTTTTAGAAAATTTTTTAACTGACTTTTGTCTCTGAATTCCTTTTTATCATGATCTCTTAGAACCCCTTCCACTGCTAAAAGAAAAACTTTTGGATTTTTAATACCATCAGCGCTCTCTTTTTTACTTAATTCAACCAATTGATCCAGATGGGAAATTGCGACCCAATTGGTCGAGGTTTTAACTCTCTTCACCAAAGCACCCTCTTTATATGAAGCAGAAATTTCTTCTAAAAGAGAGGTCGCATAAGATTTTTTCGGCGCCATCTGGGAGGGCTTAAAATTTTCATGGTGACCATAGGTCAGTAAATGCAAAAGCAACTCTCGTGCGCTCATAGATTTGTGACGGATCTCAATGATCCTGGAAGTTCCTGGATCAAAAACCTGAACAGGATCAGAAGAATTTACCCTTTTCAATCTGATCGCTTGAAATGCGTCTTCCGTTTCTGGCTCGATCATTAAGGGATTCGGGCCATAGTGTAAATAGGCATCAACGTCCTCTCCAACAGCACTTTGATTTTTCACGTACACCATAGGGATGGGTTTTAGATTTGGGGCTTTGGGATTGACGATATTTTCTTGATCAATTTTTTCCACATTCCAGGAAGAGGGGAGGTATTTAAGGGACAAAAAATTCAAGATAGTTTCAGAATTTTGACAAAAGTCTATCATTGATTTGGATTGACCTAATTGACTTAAAAAGAGATTGACACTGCCTCCACTGCAATAAATTTCAGGGATACTCATCCGGGTAAAACCTAAAGAGGCTGCTTGTTCCATTGCCTCGATAACCCTTTTTAGATCCAAGCTTTTGTCTGTCCTCCAGAGAGAATCTTTTATCCAGTAATAACTTTTTGTTAAAGAAACATGAATGAGTGGGGTCCTTTTCCTTGACCCATCTAAGGCGATTTTTTGGGCTATTTTTTTTGTGATCTGATCCCCTAAAAATGTGCCGCCACGCTCTAAACTGAAGAAAATTTCTATTTCCTCATCAAGAACCCTCTGGGCCAAAAGATCGATCGCTTTTCTTTGATTTTCTAAAAGATTGATGGGGATTATTTCTTTAAAATTTTTAGTTTCTTGATCAATGGATTGGAGGATACTTCCTTCAGGGCAAGCAAAAGAATAATAGTGGCAGGAAGAACCCTCTTTTGTCTTATCGTTAAATAAAAAACATTTGATAGGATAGGGAGATTCCTGAGGCCAGCGCCGTTGAATCTCCTGATGATTTTTTAAAAGATCATCAACAAAGTAATAAATATGATCCGGCCCATGCTCTTCAATGATTTTTCTAATGGCGATATCTTTGCGTACACGGCCTCGCTCATTCACTTCTGTTGCTGTGACAATATTTTGATAGGGTTGAAAAATAGAAAAAAAGCCTTCCGAAAGGGTCCACTGATTTAATCCATTCAATGGATTTTGTTTTGATGAGGACGGAACATATTGTGGCCAGTCGCTATCCAATGTGCGCAACATTTTGGATATTTTTGCAATTTTTTTTGCCCCAGAAGTCGTAAAAGAGGCGCTGCAAAGATAAATAGGGATCCCGTACTCTCGTGATTTTTGAAAAAATTCTCTCAAGATTTGTTGGTTTTTTAAAATCTTTTGATGTTCGTCATAGATCACACCATCAACATCCAAAATAAAAACATGCTTCCTGTTCATCCCTTGGGATTTCAGATCTTGATCTCGTTGAGAAAATAGCTCTAAGAGAGAGCTAATTCTATCGGTTCTTGAAAACAATGGCCGGAAAGAAGTCTTTTGGCAGACAACAGGCTCACCTTTAGAATTGAGAAAATCTTCCGAGGTGTCGAAAGGCATTGCAGTTACAGAATAAAACCTTATCAGAGCCGCTCCCAATAGAAAAAACAATTGTTTTTTTTTCATTAAAAAACCTCAAAAAGTGATCAACTCAACAATAGAGGTCTTAAAATATGCCAAATTTATACTTTTTTAAACAATAAAAAGCCTAAAAAAAGATTTTTTATTGTTTTTTGGGATAAAAATTTTATGGAGTCAATAAAAGAAGGAAACGGTCTTGATTAAGGAAAGTATTCCTGGATCAGTCATGGGGCCCTTCAAGATGGACGTGCAACCGATTGATTTTTTTAATTTTGAGGGAAAGTGCGGTTTTAATTTAAGTGCTCTAATGCCTCGCACCCTCTGCTAAGCCGAAAGGTCAAATAGGGCCTGTCAAAAAAAATCTTAAAGGGAGACTTAAGAAGAGAATTCTCTTTTTTTTCAAGCTTTTAATGTTTTTTTGATTTATCAAGGCAAAAATAACTGATAGAGACTTTTTCCCAAAAATCATCTGTTAAATCCCTGTCGATCATCGATTCGGAAAGGCCAAGAAGATCTCGTAAGAAAAGCGATGGGCATCAAAAAATTTAAAGGACGGCTCATGAAATCGATAAAAGTGCTTTTAAAAATCGTTACGATGGGAGGGGGATGGGCTTTTGCCGTTCCTGGAGAGGCTTCTTTTTGTTCGCCATGGAAACAGGCAAATCAGTCCTATGCTCTTTTACAACAATTTCTTAAAGATCCAGACAAGAAAAATCAGCTCAAACAAGAGGCACAAACGTCTTTCTTTTGTATTGCGCTTGAAACCCATTTTGAAAAAACCCATTGCCACTTGAAACCTTCCCTTCAAAAAGAGCTAGCGGCCGATCTTCATCGCCGGATTGCCAACGAGATGAAACAGGAAAAAATTCCTTTCTGCCCTGTTGTTTTAGCTAATTTAGAATCTTTTTTTAAACAGGATTGGCAGAATAAAAAAACAGAAATCCATCCCGCATCTCTTGTAATAAATTCTCAAAAGGACGAGAAACAGAGCCGCGACGCGCTACCATTACAAAGCTCCATGAAGCTAGAGATTCCCTTTGGAAGTCCTGGGTCTTAAGAAGAAGTTGGAGGGCTGCCTTAAGGCGGCGGCGGATTCGATTCCTCACCACAGCGTTCCCCATTTTTTTGGTGATGATGAATCCAATTTTTAAGTTTTCTAAGTCATAAGAGCCCCCTTCTGGAACAAGGGAAACTCCTTGGAGAATAAAAAGTGGAGAAACCCACCGTTTTCCTGAAGAGGAAACAGATTGAAATTCTCTACGTTTTTTAAGAGTGACAAATTTCACAGAAGAAAAAAACCAGATCGTCTGATCAGGCTGTTAAACGATAACGACCTTTACGACGTCGGCGTGCCACAACTTCCCGTCCTCCAGGCGTTGCCATCCGCGCCCGAAATCCATGACGACGCTTGCGTACTAAATTGCTTGGCTGAAATGTTCTTTTCACCTGAAAAACCTATTTATATTGATTAAAACCATTTCCCTATCGAGCCAAAAAACGACGCTTTTGTCAAACCTTTTTTGAAAAAACACCCCCTTCCCTCTTCTAGAGGATTGGTTTTTTTCAAGAAAGCTTCCCTTGATACTGCCATCTATT
>CAZGKG010000087.1:0-4077 GCA_964525615.1 uncultured Rickettsiales bacterium
GATCGTTTAAGGGATTATTTTCCGGTTCTAAATTAATGGATTCTAGGATTTCGTGTCCTTTTTGATGGAATTTTTTAGCCCAGTCACTTGCCTTTGGGGTGTGGGGAGAGATCACAATCGTTACTTCTTTTGGTAATAGTTCAAGAGCTTTTTGGGTTAAGAAAACATCTTCTCCTACTTCTGAAAGAATAAAAGCGATTCGTTTTTTTCCTTCAGAGTTTTCTGCATTAAAGGGCTGTGCGTTGCTTGAGAGAGGGGTCTTTTTAAAAGTAATGACAGATGTGGGAGGTAGAGAGAAATCCTTTAAATTCGATGGGGTGACCGACTCTTTAGAAGATGCGTAAAAGGGGTTTGTCCAAAGGGGGAAAGATCTCCACAGGAAAACCAAGGCAATCACTCCTGCGGTCGTAGGCAACAGGAAGCGTTTAAAAAATATCCCAAAAATTTTTTTGAAAGACATCTGACTTTTCATGACTCCTGCCATGTCGATTAATGGATATAAAAATGAATCGGGAGGTCTTTAAGCGTTTCCTTCTTTCCGAGAGGGATGATACAACGTAATCCCTCTCAACAAATCTAGCGCATAAGAACGTTGATAATCCGTAATTTTTTCCTTTTTTTCTGTTTTAGGATCGTGAGAAAATGGATTTTTTTTCTGCTTCAAAAGTGATGATGAATCGTGAGAGGCTAGATTTTCCTCCCGAAGTGGTGGGTCTTTGGGATCTGATATTTTATATTGCACGGTGATCGGAATGTCTGGAAGAATTCCTTTCCCTTGAATCGAACGCCCCGAAGGAGTTGCATAATGGGCAATCGTCAACCTCAGACCTGCGCCCTCATTTAAGTTATAGATTGCCTGCATTGATGCTTTTCCGAAAGTTCTTTCTCCTACAATGAGAGCACGCTTGTTGTCTTGGAGGGCGCCTGCAAAAAGCTCAGCCCCAGAAGCAGAACCTGCGTTTGTTAAAATCACCAATGGAATTTGGTGAATCCTTTGGGATGTTTTTGGATTTGCATAAACCACGGTTCCTTCTTTGTTTTCCCGTGTTTGGGTGAGGGTGATGACGCCGCCTTCCAGAAACAGATCTGTCACACCAATGGCTTGCTCCAGAAGACCACCGGGGTTGTTTCGTACATCGATGAGCAGCCCCTTGAGGGGAGGCTTGGAAGAAGCTTGAAGAGAAAGAAGCGCTTCTTGCACAAGCCTCTTTGCTTTATCATCAAAATAGGAAATACGTAAATAACCGATGTTTTCTGATTCTCGTTTCCAATGGACGGATTTAAAATTAATCGGCTGACGTTTTAATTTTACAATAAAAGGTTCTTTAGATTCTCTTTTGATTAAAAGAGTCACAAAACTTCCAGCAGGACCCCGCATTTTTCGAATGGCTTGTTGAGGGGATATATCGTAGACATTCCGATCATCAATGCGTAAGATTTTATCTCCCGCGAGTAGTCCTGCAGAAAAAGCAGACGTTTCCTCTATGGCAGAAATAATGTGGAGAGATCCACGAATCGAGGGGGAAATTTCAAGCCCCACACCGCAAAATTGCCCTTGAATTGATTCTTGAAGTTCCTTCATCATTTGGGGGGTGAGATAGGTGGAATGGGGATCAAGAGCCTCTATCATTCCCGAAAAAGCCGCTTGATTTATTTTTGTGATTTCCTTTGGAGAAAGGGATTTTACGTAAAACTGTTGGATTAATTTTTCAAGGGCGTAGGCTTCCTCAAAAAAATTATTTGTTAAGGAAGACGTAAAGGGAATTTCTTCCTCTGATCCTAAAGAATCTTTTAAAAATGGCCTTTGAGAAGGCCATAAAAGAGTGCCTGCCACTCCTGCTAACAATCCCAAGGCAATCAAACCCAAAGAACCTAATCCTTTAGCAGAATTTTTTAAAGAGTCAAATGCAATCACGAATACATACTCACTGGGTTTCTTTATTGAGGGAAGGTTTTATCAAAAAAACAACTTAAGGACTTGCAGGAAAAGGACTTTCCTTTTTTCCAACGCGCTTACTATCTTTGTTTCTTCTAAAAAAAATATCATCTTGATGCAACAACCTTTTGTTTTTTACTCTCACGGTTTTTAAAAAAGCCTTCTTTTTTTCTTTGTCATAAAATATTTTATTTCCTGCAAAAGCAGAAGAACACTTTCTTAAAATATCCGTTAAAAAGTCTTAAACAATCTTCCCATAATAATTAAAAATTTTTTTTATAAAAATTAAAAAAAACTCTAGCAAAAATTTTTTTTTAGCCTTAATGTTCAAAAAAAAATCAAAAAGACAAAAAATGAGAAAAAGTGGATATTTTTGACGAGAAAGAGACAAGGAGGACAGGGGCGGATTCCTTGATAGAGCGTCTTCTTGAAGAGGGGGATTTAAATCCTTTTCAGGCGAGAATTATTTTGAAGGAGGTGGAAGAGACGCTTCGTTCTCCGGAAGAATTGTGTCTTGAAATGGGTTTTGTGTTGGCCGATAGAGTGGCGGTTTTTTTAGAGGAACTGAGAGGATTTCCAGAAGTGGATCTCTCAAAAACTCAACCGGATTTAGAACTTGTTTTTCTTTTGTCTCGAGATCTTTGTATGCAGCGAGAGATGGTTCCCTTGTATCAAAGGAATTCTGAATGGGGCATCGCCCTAGCACAGGTAGAAGATCCGCTTCGACGAGATAAGATTGCGGCTCTTTTTCCTGGAAAAAAAATCAGATTTTTTGGGGCTTCTGCCCCTCAGGTTCAAGAGGTTCTTCAGGCGTTTGATGAAGAGGAATTGAACTTTGAAAAAATTCTTCAGGCCATGGATCAGAAGAGTTTTTTCCCTTCAGGGGAGGGGAGCGTTCATCCGACGGTTTATTTTGTCAACGCTCTTTTAAGAGATGCTCTTAGGCATGGTGCTTCTGATCTTCACTGTGAACCTGAAAAATTTTTTGTGCGGGTGCGCTATCGCTGTGATGGTCTTTTAAAGGTGATGTTTGATTTTCATCGCTCTTATTGGAATGCCATTTTAGCACGCTTTAAAATTCTGAGTGACATGGATATTGCCGAAACCCATCATCCTCAAGATGGACGTTTTACACAGCAAGTCTTAGGAAAAGAGATTGATTTTCGTGTCGCCTCCCATCCTACGGTCCATGGAGAAAATTTAGTTGTGCGACTGTTAGAGAGGGAGCGGGCGTGTCGGCGTCTTTGGGAACTTGGTCATTGTGTGGATCTTGAGGAAAGGTTGAGGGAACGGCTCAGAAAACCGGAAGGTTTAATGATTGTCACGGGACCTACAGGTTCTGGGAAGACAACTTCTCTTTATGCTTTTGCCCAAGAAATTCTTTCGGACGAGGTGAATATCATGACCCTTGAAGAACCGATAGAGTATCAAGTTCCTTTTTTGCGACAAACGGAAGTTCGAGAAAGGGTTGGATTCCATTTTGCTGAAGGTGTTCGATCTATTTTGAGGCAAGATCCTGATGGGATTGTGATTGGTGAGATTCGCGATCCAGAAACGGCTCAAATGGCTTTGAGAGCTGTGATGAGCGGACGCAGAGTCTTAACAAGCCTTCATACGGCTGATGCGATTGGTGCGGTTTTTCGTTTAACCGAATTTGGGGTTCCCTTATCCTTTTTATCCGGAAACATCAATTGTGTTTTAGCTCAGCGTCTTGTACGTAAGCTTTGTCCCGATTGTAAAAAACCCCTTTATCAGGAAGAAAGAATCTCTCCTGTTCCCTCTCTTCTTTTCCAAGCGAACGGTTGTATTCAATGTTCAGGAAAAGGATATCGGGGACGTTTTGCTGTGGCGGAATTATTGGTTTTTGATGACGATTTAGAAGCTCAATTTTTAAAAGGACGGACCCGGGTGGAGATTGCTTCTTTTCTTCAAAGACGGGGACATAAAACTTTGTGGTGTGAAGGTCTTCAAAGGGTGGCCACTGGGGAGACAAGCCTTCAAGAGTTGGAAAGGGTTTTAGGGGAATTCAAACTTTTAGATGGGGAAAGGTTGATTCCATGAAGCGCTATGTTTTTGAAGGGATTGATTCTTATGGCCAATTTCGAAAGGGACTTGTGCAGAGTATCGCAAAAGGCAGGGTT
>CAZGKG010000088.1:0-3927 GCA_964525615.1 uncultured Rickettsiales bacterium
ATGGGGAATCAGGATTTCTTGGGGAACACTGCGACTTTTCCCGCGGCCATAGGGAATAATACAGTAGGTACAACGGTGGTCACAACCATTTTGAATCTGAAGAAATGCCCGCACATTCCCTTCTAACCCTGTTGATAGGTGGGAGGCGGTTTCTTCAATCTCTTGAATATCCGTCAACACAATCCTCTCAGGCAGGTGGGGGGCAAAGGACTCCTCCTTCATTTTCTCATGATTGCCTAAAAGACGGTCCACTTCCGGCATCGCAGAAAAACTCGAAGGATCCACTTGAACAGCGCACCCTGTCACAATAATAAAAGCCTCAGGATTTTCCCGGCGCGCCCGTCGGATCGCTTGTTTTGCCTGTCGTTGCGCTTCAGCTGTGACCGCACAAGTATTAATGATAATGGCCTGAGATAAACCCATTTTTTCTGCATGCGCCTGCATCACGGCAGATTCTGACGTGTTCAAACGACATCCAAAAGTCAAGACACGAGACGCCTTCACGTCTTCTGGAGAGGAAGAGGTATCGCTCATTGATGATCCAATACGTCGTGAACCTTAACGGCCAACTCATTCAAGTTGAAGGGTTTTGGCAAGAAGTACACTTGTTCTTTAGGGAAACTTAATTTCATCTGAATTTCCTCTTCAGGATAGCCAGAAACAAACAAAACTTTCAATTGCGGATTTAAACCATAAGCGGCATTCGCCAAGGTGGGACCATCCATTCCTGGCATCATCACATCTGTGATGAGAAGGGTAATGTTAGGATTTTTCTGGAGAATCTCAAATCCACGAGAGCCATCTTTGGCTTCCCACACCTCATAACCTTTACTTTTTAAGGCACGAAAGGCAAAAAGGCGGACAGGATCTTCATCTTCCACAATTAAAATTCGAGCCGACTCCCAAAAATCTGCTAAATGGCCCCGGCTTTCCTCTGGGATAATATCCTCTTCCCGTTTTTTTCGATCCACATGCCGCGGAAAAAACACAGAAAAAGTAGTACCGACCCCTAACTCACTTTCTACATGGATGCCGCCTCCCATGCTTTCTAAAATCTGATAGACCGTCGCCAGTCCAATTCCTGTTCCCCGTCCAGGTGTTTTTGTGGAAAAGAAAGGCGTGAATATCTTTTGAAGATTCTCTAAGGGAATCCCTGAGCCCGTATCTTCAACATCCACCACAATATAGGGACGCGGTGTTAAAATATGGTGGATCAGGGGTAAGTTTTCCTTCAAATGGACTAATTTTGTCCGAAAAATCAACTCACCGCCATTGGGCATCGCATCACGCGCATTAATGGCCAAGTTCATAATAATTTGTTCAAACTGGCCCTGGTCGGCGTGAATCGTGCGCACACCACGATCGTGCTTAATTTGCAAATTAATCTTTGGCCCAATCAAACGCCTCAAGAGAAAAGACATCTCATTAAGAGATTCCCTTAAGTCTAGAGATTTTGGTTTTGGCGCCGACTGTTTTGCAAACAACAAGAGTTGTCGGACAAGATTGGCCGCACGGTTTGCATTTTGTTTGATCTGCATAATATCTGTAAAAGAGTTATCTTGGGGGGTGTGTTTTTGAAGTAAAAGATCACAAAAACCCAACATTGCCGTCAGAAGATTATTAAAATCGTGGCTAATGCCCCCAGCTAATTGGCCCAAAGCCTGCAATTTTTGAGATTCAAGGGTCTGATTTTCTCGCTTTTGAATCTCAGTGATATCGTAACATAAAATCAAAAAACACCCGATCGGATCCCATCCCAAAGAAGACAGATGGGTACCATAAAGACGCATCCAAACGGCCGGCGTTTTTTCCTTCAGTTGGACAACTAAAAAATTATTCCCGTCTTTGTCACGACGCACCTGTTGAAGGAAACGGTCAAATTGAGACCGCTCTTGCTCACCAAACCAATCTTTTAGATGACGCCCCAGAATTTTCCGTTCCCGCACGACTTTTTCAAAAGCGCGATTGGTCATACGAATCATTCCCCTATGATCAAGAAACAAGGCGGGAAGAGGAATACTCTCAAGCATTCCTGCAAAATGGGTCATTTCTTCTGCTTTGACAATTTCCGGCCGAATAAAGAGACAAAAATCCTCACTTGGAGTTTTAAGGGGATAAATTTGATGAATGACACCTCGTCTTTTATAACCATCAAGGGAAATAAAAGAGATAAGCCGCGCCGATTGGGTGGGAGTCAGGACAATTTTTTCCTCTAAAAAACGCCCTAAATGTTTTTGCAGAAGATCTTCTGGAGGATACCCAAGCCATTCACAAAAAGCCTGATTCGCATGACGAATTTTTCCTAAGGCGTTGACCACTAACAAGGGAGAAGGAAGATTTTCCAGGAACTCTGAAAAAAAAGGGGTGTCTAAAGATTCCTCAGGATTAGACGGGCGAATTTCAAAAAACCACAACACATAAGGCAAATGAAGCGGTTTGACATGAATCATTATATCAAAAAACCCAGAGGGTAGTTTTATCTCAAGATTTTCACGACCCTTTTGATGATGCAAGGTATAGGCTTTTAAACGTTCAAAAGCATACATACTTTCAGGCGAGTTCAAAAAAGGTAAGAAGGACTCGAATGAAAGCGTGCTATTTGGTGAAAAAGAGAAAAAATCTCGCAGCTTTGGGTTTGCCCCCAAAAAGGTTTGATCCCCTCCCAAAAACAAAACACCATAGGGCGCTTCTTCATAGATTTTTCGCATCAACTGATGGGAAGAAAGACCAATCACATGGGGAAAAACAAAAAAAAGAATTGCCAGGAACAAGCAAAAAAATACCCCCATCCACCAAGGCGCCTGGCTCCATCTCAGAAAAAAAATACCTACAAGCCCAGTTCCTACAAGAAACAGAAGTCTTTTTTTTGAAAACAAAGAAAAGGAAGACTTTAAAGAGAGAAAAACTTTCAGAAAAAAACTCCCAAAAACACAGGTTTCAGTCGCTTACCCAAAGGAACTCTAACCAAGATTCTGCTGATTTCCAAGGGCAATATCGTCATAATAATCATACAAATTTCCTTTTCCAACTTGACCACGGTGAAGATTTCACGTACCTCTTGAAAGTGGATAGAAGTTAGTAGAGGAAATTTTCGATGTCTCGGGTGTGCCCTGTTTCCCATAAAAGAGTCATGGTTGGAAACAATGTAAGCCATTCAAACAATAAAACAAAGCGTCGTTTTTTACCTAACTTACAAAATGCTTCCTTTTTTAGTGATGTATTGAACCGACCTGTACGGTTGCGGTTAACAACCAGCGCGATTAGTACCCTTGAACTTAAGTGGGGAATTGATGTTTATTTGGAAAAAACTTCTCGATCTCGCTTATCGCCAGAACTTCTTTCCTTAAAAAAGACTTTTGATAAAGCAAAAGGTCTGCTCACCCCTTCTGATTCATCTGCCTCTTGATTCATTCTCTTTTCAATGGAGAAGCTTTTATCCTAAGCTCAAGGAATTCCTTTTTTTAGGATTTTTCCAAAATGGAATTTTTATTCAGAATTTCATTCATCCGCTTCAGCCAATCTTTTTCTGGGAGCTCTTTTCCCAAAGGTATTTTGCTTCTTATTCCTTTAAATTTTTGATGACTGATCCATCCCTAATGGGGAGGAGGAATGGCCTCTCCTGAAAAAAAAGTCTAGAGGACGCCCCATCCAAACGGCTGAAAAAATCAGATGGTTCCCAATTCCAACAGCTGAGAAACCCTTGAACCATGACAGGAAAGAGCCAAGAGGAAAAAGACCTTTAAACGAATTATCAGTGTTCAACACAGCCCCAGACGCCAGAGCATCTTGAAAAGTTTTTTCCTTTCGCGATGCGCCAGCTCCTTTTGGGACAAAGACAAAGTGTTAAGTCTGCTCAAAGGATTGTTCTAGAGCCCCTAGATCATCCAAGGGACTCAACAATGAAGCCTTACTATATTTGGCAACAGT
>CAZGKG010000089.1:0-944 GCA_964525615.1 uncultured Rickettsiales bacterium
GGCACCTGTTGAGGTATTGATTCCAAGGGTGGCTAAACCATCAGGGATGTGTCCTGTGAGGAGAAGGGCACCTGTTGAGGTATTGATTCCAAGGGTGGCTAAACCATCAGGGATGTGTCCTAAATAATCATAAGCCACCTCTCCTCCTTGTACTGCGCGTTTTGCAGTTCCCTGAACTACTTTAGACGAACAGTTTAGGACGCCTCCACCCCATCTTACAGAAACTTTTGCAGATTCAGAAACAACCGCGCTTGTACCAGCAAAAAGGCCTTCAGCAAATCCTTCAAGAGGCGTCACGATACATTTTCCTGTAACGTTACGAAGCCCTCCACAGAATGTAATGTCCTCATTATGAGGTGTTGCTTGAACAGAAAAAATTCCGAATAAAAGCCAAAAAAACAGGTAAAACATCCCATCACCTTATAAAAAAATAAGAGTTTTTAATTGCAGAAGAAGATTTGAGGTGCTCTGCCTCAAATCTATTTCTACCAAAGCCCACTTAAAAAAAATATTTTGAACCTTAAAGATCGCCGAATAAAATCTTTTGCGCTTCTTTATTTTCATTCAGCTGCTTACCGCAAGACTTAAAACAGGAAATACCACAAGATAAAAGACAAGCTCCTCCAGAAACAATTCCTGCTCCCGCGTGAAACATAGAAGCGTATGGGATAAGATATGGATTTAACCATGGCATACTAGGAAGCGCCCCTATAAGACTCGAAAAAGGCAGAGCCATTGCAATGGGATTAAAGATAGCTATTCCATGATTCACACGATTTTGCTTTTCTCTAACCTCATCTTCTCCTTTACCGTCGGGATTTACATACCAGTTGGGCCCACAATAACAAAGTCTGGCCGCATAAATTGGTTCTTGGTGGCTTTCCAACAAAGTGCCATCTTCACTTGCATCAGACTTTGTGGGTTGTGTCATAACGATTTTATCC
>CAZGKG010000089.1:954-2845 GCA_964525615.1 uncultured Rickettsiales bacterium
CACAACAACAAGTAGTTTTGTTGGTAACCGGACATGGAATAAAAGATATTAATGATCAATTGAAAAAAATATAAAAAAAAAAACAAAAAACGCTACATAATTATTTCCTTTTTAAATAATAATTAAATAAATTTAATCAAGATGTTTTTTATTTTGTAAATAAAGTCAATAATTTTTTTGATCAAGAAGAGCCTTTTTTTTTAATTGATGTCTTTCGGGCGTTTTTTCGGTCTCGGATTCTTTTGTGGTGGGGCTTGGTTACAAAAAAATCTTAAGAACGAGTACAGCTCGTTGAGAATATCTGGACGGGGATGGTGGATCGTGATATGAAAATGAAGAATAAGGTATGAGTGGAGACCCCTGAGGATGAATTTACTAGAAAAATTTAATCACGCACAAGTCCAAAAACTGACGGAGAATAATCCTGTTCCTGTCTTTCGACCAGGGGATACGGTGCGGGTCAACGTGAAGGTAAAGGAAGGAAACCGTGAGCGCATCCAGGCTTTTGAAGGTTTGTGTATTGCCCGTCGGAACCGAGGATTAAGTTCGTCTTTTACCGTCAGGCGTTTGATGGATGGGGAAGGGATTGAACGGGTTTTTCCCCTCTATTGGCCGCTTATCTCCATTGAACGTGTTCGGGAAGGTGTGGTGCGTCGGGCAAAATTATATTACTTGCGGAACCGTCGTGGTAAAAGCGCCCGTATTGCTGAAAAAATGCATTATCAACAGCCCGCGAAAGGGGCCGCTGATAAGTCTTCTAGCGCGTAACGGTCAGGGGCTGGATCTATGGCTCAGCTGCGTCTTCCAAAAAATTCTCAAGTGAAGAAAGGAAAGACGCATTCGGGGCCTCAGGGATCTGATACCGTAGAACTTCAGATTTATCGTTATGATCCTGATCAAGAGGAAAATCCTCGGTTAGATTCCTATACCTTATCCACCTCCGATTGTGGGCCTATGGTTTTAGATGCCCTGATTTATCTGAAAGATCATGTTGACCCCACCTTGACCTTTCGTCGGTCGTGCCGTGAGGGAGTATGCGGGTCTTGTTCCATGAATATTGATGGCACCAATACCTTGGCCTGCACGAAATCCTTTCAGGAGATTCAGGGGCCTGTGCGCATCTACCCTCTCCCTCATTTAGAGGTGATCAAGGACCTTGTCTGTGATTTAAGCCATGCTTATCAACAATACGCCTCTCTTGAGCCTTGGTTACAGGCAAAAGAGACCCCTGAGCGAGAGCGCCTTCAAACCCCGGAAGATCGGGCGAAATTAGACGGCCTATGGGAATGCATTTTATGTTTTTGTTGTAGCACCAGTTGCCCTAGTTATTGGTGGAATCAAGAAACTTATCTCGGGCCCGCCACTTTGCTTCAAGCCCGTCGCTGGATCGTGGATAGCCGGGACGCGTCCACAGAAAAAAGGCTGGAATCTCTTGAAGATCCCTTTGCCCTTTATCGCTGTCATACCATTATGAATTGTACCCAAACCTGCCCAAAGGGGTTGAACCCCGCTAAAGCGATTGCGGAAACAAAAAAAGATCTTGCTTTAAAGGGATAGAATTCATCCCTCCCCTTGTTTTTCATTCCGTCACCAGAACTTTAAAACACCCTTAGAATTATGAATGGACGCTCCTTTTGGAAGACGGGTGCTTCTCAACGGATACGTCATGATCGATAAGGTAAGAGGTGGGAAAGCACAAATCCCTCTCCTCAACATTCTTCCCTAAAGAAAACAGAAGGAACTTCCCCTCTCTTCCTTCAATTTTTCATCCGGATCTTTTTTGGCAATATATTGACCTTTAGGACAATCTACTTAACCATTTAAAAATATTCATTTTTTGAAATTTTTTTAGACAAAAAAAAGAGAAACCATCTTAAATCGACATTATTTT
>CAZGKG010000089.1:2855-3903 GCA_964525615.1 uncultured Rickettsiales bacterium
ACTGCTTTCCCCTTAAGGGCGATGAACAGGGGAGCTGCTGAGGAACAAAGAGATGAGTTTTCTCTTGCAAGCGCGCCTGTTACTTTTATAGAAAGGGCCGCGGCAGCAGAAGAAGATGTAGATGAAGGCTTTTGCGAAGGGGTCGCTTCTGGAGAGGATCTCAAGGTGCTCCTTTCAAAGACGGCACAAGGGGATCAGGAGTCTCAATTTGAGCTTGGTCTGGAATATTACCTCAAAGATAATTTCGAAGAAGCAGCAAGATGGCTTCGAAACGCAGCAAGTCGAGGATATCCTAGTGCTCAAGATATGCTAGGGTATATGTATTACAAGGGCTTAGGTGTGACGAAAAACCCTGAAGAAGCATTTCAATGGTTTCAAAAAGCGGCCGATCAAGGACATGTTGATGCTCAAGGTATGCTAGGGGATGTGTATTACAAGGGCATAGGTGTGACGAAAAACCTTGAAGAAGCATTTCAATGGTACAAAAAAGCTGCCGATCAAGGAGATGTTGGTGCTCAATTGATGCTCAATTTAAATTGGGAGTGATGTATGAGGGCGGCAAAGGTGTAGAGCAAGATTTTCAAGAAGCGCTTCGATGCTTTGAAAAAGCTGCAAAGCAAGAACATGCTGAGGCTCAATATAATTTGGGAGTGATGTATGAGGGTGGCAAAGGTGTAGAGCAAGATTTTCAAGAAGCGCTTCGATGCTTTGAAAAAGCTGCCGATCAAGGACATGCTGAGGCTCAATATAATTTGGGAGTGAGGTATGAGAGCGGCAAAGGCAGAGTAAAATCCCGTCTAGGAGCAGAAATGTGGTACCGAAAAGCAGCAAATCAAGGACATGATCGCGCTCAATTGAATCTGAGAATGAATCTTATCCGGAGGGGACATTTGTATCAAGAAGACCTAAGATGGATCGAACTTGCAGCTAAAACGGATGTTAAAGCCCAAGCTATGATGGCGCAGGTGCACTTAAAGGGCTTAGGTGTGACGCAAAACCCTGAAGAAGCATTTCAATGGTTTCAAAAAGCGGCCGATCAAGGACATGT
>CAZGKG010000090.1:0-3830 GCA_964525615.1 uncultured Rickettsiales bacterium
TAACCGGGCTTCCGCTTCTCGAGGCACTTGTTCTTCCGCCAATCGAGCTGCCGCTTCTGCTGCTACTTCTTGACATGCTTGTTCTGCCTGTGCAGGTGGAACGGCAACTTGTCCCGGAACTGCGCTTATCGACTCTGGTAAGGGGTTGGATTCAAGAGAAAAATTTTTGCAAGAATCAAAAAAATTTGAAAAAAAGTCACAAGTGTCCCCCTGTCCCCCATCGGACATTTCCGGTGTTAGGATCCAATTATTTTGATTGATTTCCTTGAGGGGATTTTTTTTGACTTCCTTGGAAGGTTTCGTCAAAGGGCGTTTATATGTTTTTGGATTGGCACCAAGGACAGGATTTAAAGAAATTGATGCAGAGGAATTCCCATAAAGAGGAACAGTAATGCCCCAAAGGGACACGCTACAAAAAAACAAAAAGTTTCTAAAAGGAAGGGAGTGGGCTTTTTTCATCTCAATGTCCAAAATAAAAAAAAATAAAGCTGGACATTTTGTACCACTTAGTCAAGAAAAATAAAAATAGAAAATTTTTTTAACTTTTTGATTTTTAAGGTTTAAAAAAAGAAAGGTTCTGTTTTTTATCTTATAGAAAATTTTTAAATCCTGGCGCGTTCGAGAGAGAGTCACTTATAACACCGGCGCTATCCTATCTCTTTTTGAAATAAAAAAGATGTTTTAAGGGGCATAGGACCTCACCTTTTTGCAGAAGGAAGAAATTTCTTCAAACAAAAGGTTAAGGCCCTTCAGGGACACGCTACACCTCCCCCTCATGAGATCTCCATCCAAATGACCAAAGCCTAAAGAGGTGGGCAATCGTGGAGGAAAGCGCGACCTGGAAACGGGAGCCACCAGAGGTTTTTTTGTGTTTCAGGTATCCTAAAATTTGCTCAAGGGACCACTGAAACGAGTACAAATGACTATGGACAAACGGCTGGAACTGAAGGCCGCCATCAAGCCACAAAACTCGGTGGCGCCTTTCTTTTGCCAAAAGCTGGACTGTGTCTGAAAATTAGTATCCAGGAGGAGAAGCGTTTCTGCGGAGCTCCCCTCACAATCGTGACCACCCCAAAGCTGAGGCAATCGGGGTTATGGATAACGTCGATTGCCTGAGGTCGTACATTTTAATTTTTTTGTCTGATTTTGTTATCGCCCATTGTAGTAAGGCGCACACGGTTGACCGCAAGGATTATAAGCCCCGTAAGGCGCACACGGTCTAGCGCAAGGATTATAAGCCCCGTAAGGCGCACACGGTCTAGCGCAAGGATTATAATTGGCAGAAACAAGAGCACTCATGAAAGGACCAGAAGGATACCCAACAGGAAGAGGCTGAGGCTGATGCTGATTAACAGGATCAACAAAGGAGCCTCTTGTGCCTTGTCCAGCGTTATATACGTTTTTAAAGGACGAAGTTGTCGTCGGCACAGAAGACGAAGTTGTAGAGATTTCAGAGGTAGTCGTCACAGAGGACGAAGTTGTCGTCGGCACAAGGGACGAAGTTGTAGAGCTTTTAGAGGTAGTCGTCACAGAGGACGAAGTTGTAGTGGTTTCAGAAGACAAGCTTGTCGTCGGCACAAGGGACGAAGTTGTCGTCGGTACAGGGGACGAAGTTGTAGGGGTTTCAGAGGACGAAGCCACTAATAATGCGAAATCTGTTCCGGAGTCTATATTAAGAAAAGAAGGTGTTGTACCATTTTCACTATTTAAAAAATCAACAATCTCGTTCAAGGTTTCAGAGGAAAAAGGGGCAGTGGTTTCAGGGGAAGAAAGAGACGTACCTACAGGCCAATTTCCTCCAGATTTTGTCATAACATCTTCGAGTCCATATATAGAATTCGGAAGAAATGCTGCTGCTGCTGCTATAGTACCCACTCCTAACAATGCGAAAATCCCTAACCCAATCCCGGTCAGTTTTGGATGCTTGGAAAAAAACCTACAGGAAGTTGTTTCTGTGTGATACGCTAAGTTAGTTTGTATTGAGTCCGGTCCTGTCTGCGATGAGGAGCCTTCTGGGGCCGTTGCTGTCGCCAATAAGGAACTGCTTTCTAAAGAATCATCTATCATAATTTCAGGACTTGCAAGAACTGTTTGACTCCATAAGAAAGTTGCTAGAAAAAAACAACTTAAAAATTTCTTTTTCATAAAAATTTACTCTTTTTTTTGTTAGAATTTTTTTATTTTTGATGTAAAAAATTTAAAAAGAAAATATCAAAAAAATATTTGTTTGTTTTTCTTGTTAATTTTCAAGATGTCACGATAAAAAATATTGATGTAACGTTTTCCTCTAAAAACAAGAAGGTTGTTCCAAAAAGGAAAACTTTTTTGACAAACAAGGGTTTTTGGAAGTGCCAGAAGGTATTTCTAAAAAAAATAAACGTCTTAGAACCCTCTGGTGCGCTTAACGTCACACGAAAGTTCTTCCGGTGTCGCGTGCTCCTGAGAAGGTTTTGAACCGTTATTTTTTGTCTTATAAAAAAATCCTAAAAAAACAATTCTTAAAAAAAACCTGATTATAGAAAATAAAAATAACAATTATCGTGATTTTTTATTTCTTAAATAAGGATTTTTTTTGGATATGAGACGGTCTTTTTTATTTTTATTCTTAATAGCAACAGCTTCTCAAGCGATGAGTGTGAATTCAGACGATAACTGTGAATCCATCGGAGAGAGAAAGAGAAGGCATGCTGTAGATATCCCACAAAAGGCACTTCCAATAAAAAAACGTTTTTACCAAGAGATATCAGATCCAGAAACGGGGCGTTTCCAAGTGGCTCAACCTCCAGATTTAATTTTACATGATGGAACTTCTGACACATCTTATAATTCTATGCCTCCATTGGTCCCAATTCGTCAGGGTATAGCACATCAATGGGGGAAAGGGGCATTTGTTCCTTACGTACGTGATCATAATCAATTCTCTTCTGTGACTCATTCTTATCCCCCTCTAGAAGCGGGGTTTTCCCAAATGATTTTATACCCTAAAGCGAGTGACGTTTCTCAACCTAGTGTTTCTAGTGTTATGACCACTGAGTCTTCATTAAGTTCTCTTAAACAGTTTCAGGATCAAGAAGCGAGACCACCTTTAGTCACTATTATTAACAAAAGCCCAAAGAAATCGGACCAATCGAAGGGTATAAGTACCACTAAAACAAAGATTAATAAATATACTAAACCCTGGACGCGTGAAGAAGATGAGGCGTTGGTAAAATACGCAAAGAACAATAAGAAGAATGACTTTATAGATTGGACTAAATTCCCTCAATATTGGACTAAATTCTCTCAATATCCAGGATTCACTGGTAGAACAATTTTTTCTGCCAAAACGGAATATGGGAAACTTTCTCGAGGTCAATCAGGGGAGCATCTCCCAGACAAAGGGTACAAATGGCACTGGACGCCTGAAGAAAGGAAGGCGTTGTTAGAATACGCAGAGAAAAATAAGAAGAATGACCGTATAGTTTGGAGTAACCTCTTTCGTCAATATCCAGTATTAACTGGTAGAACAATTGTTTCTGCCCAAAAGGAATATGGGAAACTTTCTCGAGGTCAATCAGGGGAGCGTCTCCCAGACAAAGGGTTCAAATGCCAATGGACGCCTGAAGAAAGGAGGGCGTTGGTAGAATACGCAGAGAAAAATAAGAAGGAGGGCCCTGTAGATTGGACTAAAAGCTCTCAAGATCCATTATTAGCTCATAAATCAATCGCTTCTCTCGAAGCTCGATATTATAAAATTAAAAAATCAGGAGAGAGGGTCGGTTACCCCCCACATAACGCATTTCTTGTTTTTTGAAAGGCACCTTTTGGGGGGCGGGTCTCATGCACGCCTC
>CAZGKG010000091.1:0-3807 GCA_964525615.1 uncultured Rickettsiales bacterium
AGGGATTGTGTTAATTGGAGAAATTGGCGGCGAAGATGAAGAGGCGGCTGCTGAGTTTATTCGGTCATCCCCCCTTAAAAAACCCATGGCAGGATTTATTGCGGGTCGGACAGCCCCTCCAGGAAGGCGCATGGGCCATGCAGGTGCTGTGATTTCAGGAGGTCATGGGGGGGCTTTGGAAAAGATTTCCCTTCTGAAAGAGGTGGGGGTCTTGATGGTGGATTCTCCTGCAGATATTGGAAAAGGCATTCAAGAAGCCCTAAGGGCCTTTTAAGTGAAGGGGAGAGGGTGTCTCTCCCCTTCTTAAAAGATCATATTTTTTGGGAGGGGACCTGAGGCCCTTTTTCTTTTGAGGTGTTGTATGATGAGGACTTATATATGGAGAGCGGCTCCTGATACGGCAAGAGCGGCTTCTTTAAGAATTTCAGAGTAACTAGGATGGGCATGACAGGTACGAGCAATATCCTCCGATGAGGCTGAAAACTCAAGGGCTAGCGCTGCTTCTCCAATCAAGGTTTCTGCATCAGCACCCAGAATATGGACTCCTAAAAGACGATCTGTTTTGCTGTGGGATAACATTTTCACAAATCCCTCCGTCTCACCCGTGACTTTAGCCCGGCTACTGGCGGCGAAAGGAAACTTGCCTGTCTTGTAGGGGATGCCTTCCCTTTGGAGTTCTTGCTCTGTCTTTCCTACAGATGCTGCTTGAGGGTGGGTATACACAACGGAAGGGATCACGCTGTAATTGACATGCCCTGCTTGGCCCGCCAGAATTTCCACAACGGCCACACCTTCATCACTGGCTTTGTGCGCCAACATGGGGCCTCTTATAACATCTCCGATTGCGTAAATGCCTGGGCAGGTTGTCTCAAACCTCTGATTGACGGGAATACGCCCTGTCTCATCTATGTGGATGCCCCGTTCCTCAAGACCTAATCCTGCCGTCAGAGGTTTGCGGCCCAAGGACACAAGAAGGGCGTCTGTTTCAAGAGACCTTTTTTCTTCTGTGCCTTCTATTTCAAGCATAAGCTTCCCTCCTTGACGTTCCACTCGCGTCAGGGTGTGGGAAAGGAGAAAAGTCAATCCTTGACGTGAGAGGTTTTTTTCAAGCCCCTGGCTGATGTCGTGATCCATTCCAGGCACAAGGCGGTCCATTCGTTCGATGACGGTCACACGACTTCCAAGACGGCTCCAGACGGATCCCATTTCCAGACCAATATAGCCGCCTCCCAAAACCACCAAATCCGAAGGCACCTGTTCTAACGCCAAGGCTCCTTTAGAAGAAAGGATTGTTTTTTCATCTACTTCAAGGCCAGGAAAGACAATCGGTTCGGATCCTGTTGCGATAATAATTGCTTTTTCAGCTGTCCAGACCTCAGATGGAGTTCCTTCTCTTTTTAAAATGACAGTATTGTTTTCTCCTAATTGGGCCATCCCGATAAGGCGGGTGATTTTATTTTTGCGAAAGAGGAAATCAATTCCTTGGGTCAGTTCCTTGACGGTTGAATCTTTTCGAGCCATCAGGGTTTTTAAGTTAAGGGAAACTGTTTCGATGTCGATCCCGTAACTCCCTAAAGAATGGGTTTCTTGATAGAGGGAAGAGGCATGAAGCAAGGCTTTGGAAGGAATGCATCCTTCATTCAAACAAGTGCCGCCCAAAGAGGCCCTTTTATCGACGCACACTACGGAAAAACCTAGTTGTGCCGCCCGAATGGCCGCCACATACCCGCCAGGTCCTCCGCCAATTACGATGATTTGTGCTGTTTTTTCCATAGTTGTTGATCTCTCCCTCTGTTTTAAGGTGCGGGCCTTTCAGAGTTTAAGGCTACACGTTAAAGCGAAAATGCAAGACGTCGCCGTCATGAACCATATAGCTCTTTCCTTCAAGATGCATTTTTCCTTGCGCCTTTGCTCCTGCCTCACCTCCTGTTGCGATATAATCTTGAAAGGAAATGGTTTCTGCACAGATAAAACCCCTTTCAAAATCCGAGTGAATCACACCGGCTGCTTGGGGGGCTAAGGTACCGCGTTGAATGGTCCACGCTCGGGCTTCTTTAGGGCCTACGGTAAAATAAGTGAGCAAATCTAAAAGGGAATAACCCTCCCGAATCACACGGGAAAGTCCCGTTTCCTGAAGGCCTAATGTTTCTAAAAAGGCCTGTTGTTCTTCTGGAGATTCCAACAAAGAGACTTCCGCCTCGATGGCGGCCGAAACTAAAACACACCGATGGGGTTCTAGTTTTTTCCTTAAGGTTTCGGTCAAATGATTTCCTGTGGATGCTGCGTCTTCTTCCACATTAAAAACATATAAAACGGGTTTTGAACTTAACAGTCCTAAGGCGCCCATTCCCTTTGCCTCTTCTGGCGCTAAGGAAAGGGTCCGGACAGGAATCCCCTCCCGCAACGCATCTAAAGCTCGTTGCATCAGAGAAAGACTTAATAAAGATTCAGGATCTTTTGTATGGCGTAACTTTTTTTCAAGGGCGGGCAGGCGCTTTTCAAGGCTTTCCAAATCCGCCAGCATTAATTCCGTCTCGATAATCTCAAGATCCCGCAAAGGTGATACATCGCCTTCCACATGCACAATATCACGACTTTCAAAAGCTCGTAGGACGTGAATGATGGCATCCACTTCGCGAATGTGACCTAGAAATTGATTTCCTAATCCCTCTCCTTTGTTAGCGCCTCGCACTAATCCGGCAATGTCCACTACCTCTAGAAAGGTGGGGAGAATCTTTTGAGATTTCGCCAAAGCAGCCAATTGGTGAAGGCGTGGGTCGGGGACTGGGACTTGGCCCATATTTGGCTCAATGGTGCAAAAGGGATAATTGGCCGCTTGTGCAGCCACTGTGGCCGTTAATGCATTAAATAACGTCGATTTCCCTACGTTCGGAAGCCCGACAATTCCACATCGAAAACCCATCAAACCCTCCTTTTCAGAACTTTTAATGGCTTGGAGTTTGAGAGGAATCCTTTTTTATGAGAGATGCCTCAAGGGCCGCCTTATGAGAGGCTCCTTCCTCTTCTGTTTTAGCCACAAGTACATGAATGGAGGTGTGGACCTCTGGATGAAGTTCCAGAGAAAGGATGTGGTTTCCAATCATCTTAATAGGGTGGGGAAGGTGTACCATTGTGCGGTCTATCTTAAAGCCCTCCGAGAGCATTACATCTGCAATATCCCGTGTGGAGACAGAACCATATAAGTGACCTGTTTCCCCCGATTGACGAATGAGAAGAAAAATTTTTCCTTCCAAATGGGTGGCTAGATCTTCAGCCTCCTCTTTGTGGCGAAGATTCAATGTTTCCCAGTGTTGGCGTTCTGCTTGAAAGTTCTCTCGATTTTTGGCCGTGGCCCGCAAGGCCCATTTTTGTCGTAATAAATACCGCCCATAGCCCATCGCTACGCGCGCAGAATCGCCTGTTTTTCCAAGATTTTTAACAGCCTTTAATAAAATTAATTCCATCTGCATTTAAGATTCTCCCTTGTGATGAAGATCGAGGCGACCACGTAAATTACTCCACGGTTCAAAAACGCCTAAAACAACGATAAGTAAAAGAGGATATCCTAAAAAGATAACTCCTCCCCAAAACAAAAATTCTCCCTTATTGCGCCCCAAAAAGCGACGATAAATTTGAAGGGTTAGAATTAACCCCTCTATCAAAAAAGGACAGATGGCAAAAGGAAGCCAATTGCGTGATAACAGTCCGATTTCGTCAGGTGCAAACAAAGCCCCTGCCATCATAAGAGCAAGAAGGCCATAAGAAAAGGAAGGCAGGACCCACCCCTCAGGAGATAAACGGAAACTT
>CAZGKG010000092.1:0-3710 GCA_964525615.1 uncultured Rickettsiales bacterium
GAGGAACGTTGGCGTTTTGTAAAATCTAAGGCAAAAGGGTATTTTTTCTTGCGGTTTTTATACCAAGTTTTAATCACTCTTTGTCTGTAGGGTTCATAAAATTGGGGTCTGCTTGAGTGGTAGAAACCAACAGCTTGTTTCCATATACCTTTGTTGTTCTCTCGCAGCTTCACAAGAAACTCGCCTCCATAGCGAATATTCGCTTCAGGATCAAATGCTTCCTCAAGAGAGCTAAAAGCTTTAGGATGATGCATCAGATTAATTTGCATACACCCAACATCAATACTACGTATTCCCTTTTTTTGTAAATTTTTGACCGCTTTAATCGCTTCTGCTTTTGTGGGGTAAAAATATCCCTTCCCATTGACATTAATCGTCCACGGCCAGGGGACAAAGCGATCTCCTTGCATCCGTCCTGATTCTGTCAAAGCAATCGCTTTTAATAACTGTGGGGGGATCCCATAAAGACTTTCAACCCGTTCCAGAAGCGTAAGACATCGTTGAATGTCTTTTATAGGAGGAGAGGCAAAATTTGCCTGCGTTTGGGAAAGAAAAGGGCAGTATAAAAGTCCCACAAGAGTCAATGTTTCTAAAAACTTTTTCAGTTTTTTGGCAGGTAAATAAAAAGTCAAAAGTGTAAACTCGCTTTAATAATCTTCCCTTTGTCACATTACAAACGATCTATAGAAAAATGGTTAACCGGATAATTTCTCTTTTCTGTTAAGGCACTTTTTATTTTTTTCCTTTACGAAACAACTTATTGAAAAAAAAGATTTTCACTGTCTTTCTGGACCTTTTGGGCTTTTTGAGTTTAAGTTGGATTTTAAAAATTTTTCCTATTTTTTATAAACTCACGGACCTAATGTCTGATTATTCTTTGACTCCAAAGCCCCAGCGTCCCTTTTTTTCTGCTGGCCCTTGTGCGAAGCCTCCGGGGTGGAAGCTTCTCCTTTTAGATCATTTTCTTGAGGGACGTTCTAATCGTTCAGCCCCAGCTCTTGCACAACTTCAAGAACTTTTAGCAGAAATGCGTTCTCTTTTAAAAATACCCACCGATTATCATATCGCCATTGTTCCGGGTTCAGCTACTTGGGCTTTTGAGATGGGCCTTTGGAATTTTTTGGGCGCATGCGGCGTTGATGTGTGGTCTTTTGATGTGTTCGGACGACGTTGGGCTGATACAATTCGCCATGAATTAAAGGTCGCGGACACTCGCTTTTTTGATGCGCCAGAAGGAGAGTTGCCCCCCCTAGGGCAAGCAGATTTTTCCAGAGATCAGGTGTTCACTTGGTGCGGGACAACTGCAGGGGTGTGGCTTCAGGATATTTCTTGGATTCCCTTGAAGCGTGAAGGATTAACCCTCTGCGATGCCACTTCTGCTGTCTTTACTACCTCGTTGCCTTGGTCGTTATTAGATGTGACAGCTTTTTCTTGGCAAAAAGGTTTAGGCGGAGAAGGGGGGCATGGGATGATTGTCCTGTCTCCCGCTGCTCTTGAAAGATTAAAAGTTTTTAAACCTTCCTGGCCAGTGCCTAAAATTTTAAGACTGAGGGATGATTGCTTTATAACACGCAAAGAAGAACAGGGCAGTCTTTTTTCAGGGTTTACTTTAAATACACCTTCTTTATTGGCTGTTGCCGATTGTTTGTGGGCATTAAATTGGGCAAAAACTCAAGGCGGAATAGTCGGTTTAATGAAAAGGGTTCAGGACAATTTCTCTTGTCTTGAGGCTTGGGTCATGAAAACACCGTGGGTTTCTTTTTTTGCAAGGGATCCCCAAATTCGTTCTCGATCTGTGGTATGTCTTGAAATAACAGATCCGTTGGTAACAAAGGAGGGGGGGGAAGATCTCTGGGATTTTTATAAAAATATGACCCAACGGCTTGAAAGGGAAGGGGTTGCCTTCGATTGTCTCAATCATACTTTAGGAAAACCAGGGTTGCGTATTTGGTGTGGCCCCACAATAGAACGTCAAGATTTGGAACTTTTATTTCCTTGGATGGAAAAAATATTTCAAGAAAGTTGTAAAGATTGGAAAGGCGAACTCAAGAAAACACGGGGGAGAGGGGTTGCGTACTTATAACTAAATGTGTAGGAAAAATAAGTTCTATTCTTTATCGTATTAAATAAATTTGACAAAAAGGGGTGATCACCATGTTTTCCCGATTACTTGGATGGCTTTCAGCAGATATGGCAATTGATTTGGGCACGGCCAATACCCTTGTCTATGTCAGGGGACAGGGGGTTGTTTTAAATGAGCCTTCTGTTGTCGCGATTGCCTCCCTTAAAGGCAAACGTCATGTTCTTGCAGTGGGAGAAGAAGCGAAATTGATGGTGGGGCGTACTCCTGGAAATATCCAAGCCATCCGGCCTCTACGAGAAGGAGTCATCGCTGATTTTGAGGTGGCGGAAGAAATGATCAAATATTTTATCCATAAGGTCCACAATCGGCGCAGTTTTGTCAGTCCACAGGTAATTATTTGTGTTCCTTCTGGATCAACGGCAGTGGAAAGACGTGCCATTCAAGATTCCGCTGAAAGTGCCGGCGCCCGAAGTGTTTTCTTGATTGAAGAGCCAATGGCAGCTGCGATTGGTGCAGGCCTTCCCGTCACAGAGCCCACAGGTTCCATGGTTGTGGATATTGGAGGGGGCACAACAGAAGTTGCGGTTATTTCTTTAGGCGGCATTGTTTATGCACGTTCAATTCGTGTAGGTGGCGATAAAATGGATGAGTCCATCATTGGATTTATCCGACGCAATAACAATCTTTTGATTGGAGAGGCAAGTGCAGAAAAGCTGAAAAAAGATATCGGGTCAGCAATGATGCTTGAGTCTGATTCAGGCCGTTCCTTAAGCATTAAAGGACGTGATCTGATGAACGGCGTTCCCAAAGAAATTATTGTCAGCGAACGACAAATTTCTGAAAGTTTGGCCGAGCCCGTAAGCGCCATCGTTGAGGGAGTGAAAACGGCACTTGAAAACACCCCTCCTGAGCTTGCAGCAGATATTGTGGATCGTGGGATCGTCGTCACAGGGGGAGGTGCCCTTTTAAATAATCTTGATGTGGTCTTAAGACGCACAACGGGACTTCCTGTGACGATTGCGGAAGATCCCTTGTCTTGTGTCGTCTTGGGAACAGGCGAGGCTTTAGAGCAGATAAAGCTGTTACGCAACGTGTTGTTGACGGTTTAACATTTTTGCTCGGGGCCATTAGGGCGCGACAAGTAATCTTTGTCCCGTCTTGACCAATGTTTTTTAAGCATAAAAAAAGGCCCCAAAAAGGGGCCTGAAAAATGATCTTTTAAAATGCTGTCATATTTTTTTAAGATGCTTTTAAGGGAGGGAGGGGGAGTCGCTTGCGCCGTAAAAAACCCCTGTCTATGGAGTTTCCCATTCCTCCTCACGCACCTCACTGTCATCCTCACGCACCTCACTGTCATCATCCGTAACCTCCTCATCACTCTCACTATCCGAAAGCTCAAATGGGCCCATTATCGCTTGTAGAGCGTCAGCGAGTGGGCCTTCTCCATTATTTGTTTGATCTTCTGGTGGTGCTACTCCTGTTTCGCCTCCTACGTTTTCTACTCTTTTAAGAGTTTTTGTTTTAAAAAAGTCTCTTATTGCTTCAAAATGGCCTCCTCTATTATTTGTTTGTCCTGCTGGTGGTGCTACTCCTGGAGGAGGAGGTGGTGGTGGTGGTGCTACTCCTG
>CAZGKG010000093.1:0-1701 GCA_964525615.1 uncultured Rickettsiales bacterium
ATCTTGCTTCTTCAGGGTATATGACTGTCAATACTTAAATCAAAAATGCTCTAGAAATCCTGGACTGAAGGCCCAAGGGGTGGGGAAATCTGGGTTATGGATGACTTCGATTGCCCGAGCTCAAACATTTTGACTCTTTCATCTCAGGTCAACTGCTTGTATTTTCTCATTTGAAATATCTTTCCGGTTCTGTCTTATCGACAAAAGCCTTAAAGTATCGCACTTCATTTTAGAACAGGCCCTTTAGATTATTTTGATATTTAAGACATTTTTTTGATTATATTTTGGAAATTATCGCAATCCTTTTTGAAGGAGGGGGGCTTTAAGGTTTCTTTGATCTTAAGGCCGCTTTTGCTGAAAGGATGTGGGTTTTTTGGGATGAAGAGTTCCAGATTCAGGACGTCAAAATCGCCGATAAACTGCATCCCGACCAATCTTAAAAAAAGGTGATCCGTTTTCTTAAATATGCTTTACATTCGATTTGTTTTTGGGACGAGCCGTTGGGTTCGCAAAGGGGAAGAGTATCCCCCCGAAAATACTGGGAGATGAAGAAACCTGTGATTGTGTGTTTTTGGCATAGGCGTCTTTTGATGGTGGCTTATGTAGGGCGTTCCGTGATGCTTTTTTCCATGTTGATTTCGGCCCACACAGATGGGGAATTGATTGCGCGTACTGTTGGTCATTGAGGGATTCGATGGATTCCAGGATCTTCCAGCCATCAGGAGCTTCAGGTATTAAGATCTCTTCTTCAAGTGAAAAAAGGAAATTCTATTGGGATGACACCTGACGGCCCTCGAGGTCCCTGTCATCAGGTATCAGAGGGAATTGTGCGTTTATCTTTAATGTCGGGGGTTGATTTTTAACCCAATCAATACAATGGCTGAGGCATATCATTGTGCTCAAAACAGCTCCCTTAAAGCCCCAGATCAGGAAGATTTTCATGCTCAATCATTGAGAGGCTTTGTTGCTCAGAAAATTACCGTAAAAAGTGCCAAATCGTATCTTGGATGTCATTGGCGTGGACAAGATGGGAAAAAAGAATTGATACTTCTTTCTGCTTTGGGAGTCGGGCTTTTTGTTTTATCCAATAAAAAAGCGGGATGAAAAACGGAAAAGAGTCCAAAAAAAACTGAATGTAGCCAAGCCACCTAAAGAAGACCCCCCTTCTCATAAAAGTCTGTCCCTCTGTTTCCTTAAGTAAGATGTCCAAAAGAAATGGCCCCAAGAGGAAATAGACCAAAAGAAGTATCCAAAAGGAAACCCGCAAAGGGAGGCGGTTCCTTCAAGAAAAATGAGGGGCAGGGGGACTTTCGAGATTTTCCAAAGCCTTTATAGCCTCAGGATGTCCTTGTGCTGCCGCCTTAAGATACCATTTTTTTGCCTTCTCAACGTTTTTTTCCACACCTTCACCGTGGAAATAGAGAGACCCTAAATTAAATTGAGCTGATCTATTCCCTTGCGTTGCGGCTTTTCTAAACCATCTTGCTGCTTCTTGCAGGCTTCTCTCCACACCTTCGCCATTATAATACCTTACCCCTAGATTCAATTGAGCGTCAGCATGTCCTTGTGCTGCCGCACGCTCGAAATATTGAACAGCTTTTAAAAAACTTTGAGGCACACCTTGACCCCTTTTGTACCTTACCCCCAGAATATATTGGGCGGCAACATTTCCTTGGTCGCGGCCAGTTCTGCTTCTGTAGC
>CAZGKG010000093.1:1711-3662 GCA_964525615.1 uncultured Rickettsiales bacterium
GCAACATTTCCTTGGTCTGCGGCTTGAGTATAAAGTCTGGTGGCTCTTGGCTCATCCTGAGGAACACTTTCACCGTCTACCAAAAGATCTGCCAAATTACATTGAGCGCCAGCATGTCCTTGTGCTGCCGCACGTTCGAAATATTCAAAAGCTTTTGAAAGATTTTGAGCCACATCTTGGCCAGAAGCAAAAATAACACCCAAATTAAATTGGGCCGACGCATCGCCTCCATCAGCTGCTTTTTGAAACCAAAACCTGGATTTTCTCAGATCTTTCTTAGGACCTTCTTCCCGATGATAAGATCCAAGATTGTATTGGGCCTTCAGATATCCTTGAAATGCTGCCGCTTCCAGAAGCTTAAAAGCTTTCTCTACAGAAAGCGTTTGAAGTCCTTCCTCTTGGGCAGCACTTGATGCACCTGTGGCGATCCTAAAAAGGAAATCTCCCAAAATGTATTGAGCTTGGTCATACCCTTGATCTGCGGATTTTTGGAACCACTGAAAAGCCCTTTCATAACCAAAACCTCTCTCAAGAGCACACCATCCCAAAGCATATTGGGCCTCTGCATCTCCTTGTGCTGCGGCTGCTTCGAACCAACGAAACGCTTGATCACTATTTTTCTCAACGCCTTCTCCCCGCCTATAGAGACCAGCTAAATTGTATTGGGATTCTTTATGACCTTGATCTGCGGCCTGTTGAAACAATTCAAAAGCCTTGAGGGGATTCTTTTTAACCCCTTTCTCTCCTTTACTGTATAACACACCTAAATTACATTGTGCCTTTACATGTCCTTGTGCTGCCGCACGTTCGTAATAGGTGGCTGCTTGAGCCAGATCTTTCTCAATACCTTTTCCTTTTTTGTAACGCCTAGCCAATTGATATTGGGCCTCTGCATCTCCTTGTTCTGCCTGTACAAGAAGATCTGTCATGTCATATCCAGAAGCAGCCGGTGTCTCATCAAACCCTTCATCTTCTTCTTGTTCTGCCTTTTCCATAAAGGCAACAGGCGCTTTTGGCAGAGACACCTCATCCCCTCGTTCCTCAGCGCCCCCCCTGTTCATCGCCCTTAAAGGAAAAGCAGTTGTCAAAAATGTGAGAAAAAATAAGGCCGATTTGAGGTTTCTGCTTTTGCTCATGTCAAAAAAACTCCACTAAAAAAAGAAGAAAATCAAATTTTTGATTTTTTTGGCAAAAAAGTCAATATTTTGCTAAAGTTGGATCAAAGTTGCCCCAAAAGGTGCCAAGAAAACTGGGGGTTCTTGTTTTTTATGGGGCTTTTAACAAAAACTGCCATCAAAACGACATTTTTTATCTTTTTTAAACAAAATAAAATATCTTAAAAAGGTGATATTTCGGTCTTTTTCTGATTTTTTTAACAAAGTTAAATAAGGGAGTCTGTCTTTTTTCTTTTAAAAATAGGAGATCATTGATGAAAATTTTGACACTTAAGGCATATTTTTTGAGATGGGGTTTTTTGTTGGGGGGCGTGAGCGTTATTTCAGCCTTTGAGACACACGCTATAGGAGGAGCTTTAGATGACGATCCAGAATTGACAGCAGCCATTGCTGCAAGCTTGGAATCGGCATCACAAGAAGAAGCCAGACGAGCAGCCGACGCAGAGGAAGAAAGACACATGAGAGAGGCAATCGCTGCAAGTCTTCCACCGCAAGGGTTAGCAGCCGCAGCAGAAGAACCAGAACCAGAACCAGTTGTGTCTCAAGCCGCAGCCGCAGCAGAAGCAGAACCGACAGCAGTACCGGCAGGGGCAGCAGCAATAGCAGCCGAACGAACAGCCAAAGTGGCAGCTCAACTTGAAGGATTTTTAGGAAACGCAAAATCGCTGATAGAAAAAAAATTTCCAAACGGTGGGTCTAATCTGACACCATTAGAATTTGCGGTATACAGCAATTTCACCTCTTCCCTTTGGGAGTTGAAAAACTTAGAACCACAG
>CAZGKG010000094.1:0-3451 GCA_964525615.1 uncultured Rickettsiales bacterium
TTCAAGTTATAGTTGATGGTAGGCCACGTAATTAATTTTGAAACATCAGCTCGAGACCCTGTTCCAGTCGTATAATTGTAATTTAAAGACTGAGGCTGCACTTGTAGATTAAGATTTTCCGTAAAACTTAAAAGATTTGTCCCCCTTTGCTTGATCACTTGATCTTTCACAAGAAGCCCACAGCAATCAAAAATAATCACCGGGTTAGGAGAAACCTCTTTTTCAACTGACGCGGCAGGAAGTGAAGAAACCGGCACCGCAGGTGCTTCACCCGCCACTCCTTCTACTTGTCTGTAGAGTTTTTTTTGGTGAAAGGAAAGCCATTTTTCTACTCTTTCTTGAAGATTGGGAAGGCTTCCTTCCTTTTGACCAACCGTTTGTTTTAATTCTTCAAAATACCGTTTTGATTGCTTTTTTTCTCCTGCTGCCGCAAAGATAACGGCAGCGGCTCTTAAGAAGAAGCAAGTATCTTTAGTCTTATGCTGAAGGGCTTTTTGAATACTAAGACGGGCTGTTTTTAAATCCTCCGCGTAGTAAGAAGCCATTGCAAGATGGTAAAGGATGTATGGATCTTTTGGTTTCAGTAAAGAAGCTTTCGACAAAAATTCCTGTGCTTCACCATAAGCTCCCTCTTTTATTTTGAGAAAACCCATGCGGTAATAGGCATACCAATTGCCAGGATCAAGAAAAAAGGCATTTTTATAACCGACCATCGCCATCTCAGAAAAGTCCCCACCCTCACGGCACCCTCTTTCTTCGTAAACAAGACCATTAATCAGGTGCAAGGAGGATTTTTTAGGAAAATTCTGAAGGGCCAAATTGACTTCAAGTAAGGCCCCATTTAGATCTTCCGACTTGAGCTTTTCAAGGGAACGACGCACAGCCATTTGCCATGACGCATTCTTATAAAGGGAGGAAACCATTGTTTCCTCCTGATGATGAGGCGTCTCACACCCTAAAATCCCCATCATAGGAATAACACCATAAAGCCATCTTTTTTTAAAAGGCATGAAAAATCCCCGTTCTTTTTTATCTTTTTTAACAAAAATAAACTTTTTTTTAATTTTTTCAATTTGTTAAATTAAAAAAAGATAAAAATTAGTCGTTTTGCTCCTTTTTTCGATAAAAATGGGTAAGGGAACAGGGGAAGCAGCAAGGTTACAAAAGACCGATTAAAAAGACAGTGGGGGAAAAGCACCCTCTCCTTCAAGAGGAGATCTTGGCGTTTTTCCCTCTCTCCCCTTGCCTTCAACAATTCGTCACTGACAAGACAGACATTCTTCGTAATTCAAAGGCAAAGTAGGCTGGTCGTTTCCAAGAGGGGGAGACTTTTGTTGAGCCGTATAGGTGTTTTCAGCCCGCTGCAAAGATCTCGAGCGCAAATAATAGGCGCTTTTAACCCCCTTCTTCCAGGCAAGCCAATGGATTTGATGAAGGTCTCGTTTATGGACATTGCTTGGCAGGAAAAGATTCAAAGACTGGGCCTGACAGATAAAGGGTTGTCGATCTCCTGCATGCTCCACAAGCCACCGCTGATCCACCTCGAAAGCGGTCTTAAAAACAGCTTTTTCATGGGGAGTCAGAAAATCGAGATGTTGGACAGAACCTTCCTGCTGGACAATAGAAGACCAAATCTCTGGAAGATCTTTTCCCCGTTCTTCTAAAAGTTTTTTTAGATATTGATTACGGACAGGAAAAGATCCGCTTAATGTTTTGTGAGTATAGGCATTACTCGCAAAAGGCTCAATCCCAGGAGAGGTGCCGCCACAAATAATAGAAATGGACGCCGTAGGCGCAATGGCAATTTTATTGGAAAAACGCTCTTGAATCCCCAAGGCCTCTGCATCAGGACAGCTGCCCCTTTCTTGGGCCAGTTTTTGAGAAGCCGCATCCGCCCTCTCTTTAATAAGACTGAAGATTCTTTTATTCCACGTTTTTGCCGTCACGCTTTCAAGCGGCACGTTTTTACTTTGAAGAAAAGCATGAAACCCCATCACACCAAGGCCAACGGACCTTTCTCTCTGGGCGGCATAAACCGCCTTAGCCATAGATTGAGGAGCTTTATGGATAAAATCTTCCAAAACATTATCTAAAAACCGCATGCAATCTTCAATCAAAAGCGGTTCATTTTCCCATTCTTGGAAGGTTTGCAAATTCAAGGAAGATAAACAACATACCGCCGTCCGCTTCTTGCCCCACGGATCTTCACCCGTTGGAAGGGTAATCTCAGAGCAAAGATTAGAGGTTTTAACGAACAAACCTTGAGCCTTGTGATGGGCTGGAATACCCCGATTCACATGATCGATAAAAAGAAGATAGGGCTCCCCTGTTTCAATGCGGGTTAAGAGAATACGCGTCCAAAGGCCACGAGCCGATATTTTACGCAGTACGCTGCCATCCTTAGGCGAACGCAACTCCCACTCTTCATCCCTCTCCACCGCTTCCATAAAAGCATCAGGAATGGCAATTCCATGATGAAGATTCAAAGCTTTTCGGTTGTGATCTCCTCCCGTAGGCTTACGAATTTCAATAAATTCCTCAATCTCCGGATGGGAAATGGGCAAGTACACAGCGGCAGAACCTCTGCGCAAAGATCCTTGGGAAATCGCCAAAGTCATACTGTCCATCACCTTGATGAAGGGAACAATTCCAGAAGTTTCCCCATTGTCTCTAATTTTTTCCCCTAAAGAGCGCAAGTTTCCCCAATAACTGCCAATACCACCCCCGCGAGATGCCAACCAGATATTCTCATTCCAAAGCTCAACAATCCCCGTCAAGCTATCATCTGCTTCGTTTAAGAAACAAGAAATAGGCAGACCACGGTTGCTGCCACCATTTGCCAAAATTGGCGTTGCCGGCATAAACCAATGGCGGGAAATATAATCGTACATACGCTCACTATGAGAAGGGTTATCCCCATAGGTAAGAGCAACCCTTATAAAAAGATCTTGGTAGCTCTCTCCAGGCAAAAGATACTGATTTTCAAGAGTTTTTTTGCCAAAATCAGAAAGAAGCGAATTTCTGTCAAGACGGGGACTCAAATTTGATACCATGAAAGGGTCAATTCCTTTTAAGACTACAGAGAGAAACTTCAAGAAAAGCCCTCAAGGGAACCTTCTTTTCCGTCATAATTTTTAATGAATGACGTCCTGTACTATCCTCTAGGGGGGGGTAAAAATCAATCCACAAAATCGGCAGTTTTAGGAACAAAAAAACGAAAAATAACTGAAAACCAATTAGAATCAGAGTTTTTGAAAACAAAAAATTAAAAAAAAACTTTCTGCTCAGACAAAAAATAAATGCCAATTTGAAATAACTTTTTTTCCTAAAAAAAATGATTCACCCGCAGCATTAAGAGAGCTCTCCCCCCATTCCCCCCATGGAAAAATCGCCTAAAATATGATCCTTTTATTGACAAATTCCTGAGAGCGGTTGATCTTAAGATGAACTC
>CAZGKG010000095.1:0-3360 GCA_964525615.1 uncultured Rickettsiales bacterium
AAACAAAAGGGTTTTTAATCTAAAATCGTAAAACTGTAGCTCCCCAAGAAAATCCTGCTGCAAAGGCTTCCATAAGGACCAAATCTCCCCGACAAATTTTCCCTTCTCGAACGCCCCAGTCAAAAGCCAAAGGAATGGAGGCAGAAGAAGTGTTCGCGTGTTGATCAATCGTAAAAATTGCCTTATCAAGAGGAAACCCCAGGCGTTCTAAAACAGCCTCAATAATGCGGGTGTTTGCTTGATGGGGTACCATCCATTGAACCTCATCTGGGGTGATTTGGCATTTTTTGAGCACTTCTTCTGCAACAGATCCTAAACTTAAGACAGCGTTTTTAAAAACTTCTCGACCGTTCATTTGAATGATGCCCACGTCTTTTGAAGAGCTTGGCCCTCCCGACACCTTTAAAAGGTCGTATCCCCGTCCATCCGTGTGCAGGACGTGTCCTAAAAGTCCCTTTCGTGGACCTTCGGAGGAATCAGATTTTAACACAAAGGCGCCCGCTCCATCTCCAAACAAGATAGCCGTTGACCGATCGTCCCAGTCAATTAGGCGGCTTAAGGTTTCTGCACCCACCACAAGGGCTGTATTTGCTAATCCTTGACGTAAGTAGGCATCAGCGGTGGCGAGAGCAAAAATGAAACCGCTGCAAACAGCCGCGATGTCAAAGGCCATTCCCTTTGTGATCCCAAGCTTTGCCTGAACTGCGGCAGCGGTTGCAGGAAAGGTATGATCGGGCGTTGCCGTGGCGACAATTAAAAGGTCGATTTCTTCCGAATCCATTTGGGCATTCTCAAGGGCTCTTTTACATGCCATTAAAGCCAGATCCGAGGTGCGCTCTTTTGGAGCTGCAATATGTCTTTGGCGAATGCCTGTACGGGTTACAATCCACTCATCAGAGGTGTCAAGCGTTTGGGAAAGCTCGGTGTTTGTGAGAATTTTTTCCGGAAGGTAGGATCCGACCCCTGCTAGGAGGATATTGCGCATAAAGACTCCTCATGAGGCGTTGTGTTGGGACGTCCATGGGAAGTTAAGATATGAAGAATCTTTTGAATTTGAGGGTTTTGAATCTCCGCGATGATCTTTTCGTTCAAACCGGAACGAAGAATATCAAAAGTCATCTCAACGGCGTAAGCAAACCCTAAAGGATCAGTGCCCCCATGGCTTTTAACAGCTACACCATTCAAACCCAGCCAAAAGGCGCCATTATACTTGCGGGGATCGAGTTGGTATTTCAAACTTTCAAAAATGGGTTTGGCAATAAAATATCCTAGTTTCCCCCGCCACGAGCTTGAAAAACCTCGTTTTAAGGAATCAAAGATCAAGCGCATGACGCCTTCCCCAGTTTTTAAGGCTACGTTTCCTGTAAATCCGTCCGTGACAACGACATCGACTCTGCCCCTTGTGACATCATCTCCTTCTACAAATCCGTGAAAATCGAGGGGAAGCTTTGAAAGAATGCTTGCGGCTTCCTTTAAAAGATTAGGGCCTTTGACCGCCTCAGAGCCCACATTAATTAAACCCACTTTGGGGTGGGGAATTCCAAAAACGTATCGCGCAAACATTTCTCCCATGAGGGAAAACTCTACAAGATGACGGGTTTCACATTCAATATTTCCCCCCAGATCTAGGAAAAGACTCTCTCCCTTCAAAGTAGGGACTTGACTGACAATCGCGGGACGGTCAATGCCTGGAAGTGTCTTTAAAATAAGTTTTGCAAGTGCCATGTACGCGCCGGTGTTTCCTGCAGATACAACACCTTGGGCTTTTCCTTGATGAACCGCTTCGATGGCCAAACGCATGCTTGAGTTTTTGAGGGTTCGAACTGCCGTGCTTGGTTTTGTTTCAGAAAGGATGACCTCATCCGTATGACAGAGGGAGACTTTTTTCTGAAGATCAGGAAATTTCTTCAACAAGGGAGAGAGCTGAGCTTCTTGTCCGAAAAGAAGAAAATTCAGCGAAGGAAGACGCTGTAGGGCTAAGTGAAGCCCCTGAACAACAACCTCTGGGGCATGATCTCCTCCCATGCCATCCACCGCGATTGTTAAGGACACTACGCCCCTACTCCTATTAGATTTATGTTATAAGGCACGCCAAGACTCAAGAAATTCTAACTTCCGGATTGGGAAGAAGTTTCTTTTTGAGTGATGACGAGGCGACCACGGTAATGGCCACAGGTGCCGCACACATGATGGGAAAGCTTGTGCGCGCCGCAATTAGGACAGGGAACAGGGTTTCTGGCTGTCAAACGGTCATGAGCTCTGCGCATATTTCGACGAGAATGGGAGGTTCTCTTCTTGGGAACAGCCATGTTTTTGTCCTCAGATTTATTCTAAACAATAGCCTTTATATCTAGCCGAACCTTTCAGAAATCACAAGGGGGATTTGCTCTCTTTTCCCGAAAATATCCTTTAAAGAGTATTTAAATAAAATTACCTGAAGTGTTTTATGCCTCCGTTTGAATCGGATGCTAGATGTTAAGATGCAATTCCCTTAGGTCTCAGAAAGCATTTGATCATTGATTGTCCAATTAGGATTAAAAAAAGAAAAGGCGGTCATGTCCAATCGCTTTATTTTCTCTTGCAAAAATCCTTTTCCAAAGAAAAATTAGAAAACAGAAGAAATTGTTTTTGCCCCAGAGAAATTTTTTTAGGATGCTTTAAAAAAATAGGGGGTTTAAAAAGATAAATTTTTCCTTCAAAGTCCCTTTATTGGTTGTTTGTTTTTATTTTAAGGGGTTCTCCATGGGATTTTGGCGATTTTTGGTTTTTGTCATAATTTTCTTAGGATCCATCGCATGTCTTTCCATTGCCATGTTGCCCCTTATGATTCCGATTTTTTATTCGAATCTTTGGCTGAATGGATTTATCCTTTTTGTTTTTTCAGGCGGTCTTATTTATGGTGTCCTCTCCTTGTGGCGTGTCACCCAAGCGCTTCGGCTTCTGACGGCGGGCGCTAAGGATCCTGAAGAGTTTCTTAAAAAAATTGATTGGGAGATTTTTCCTCCTTCTTCTTTATTGCATCCTCTCTCAGAGATTCTTAAAGCCCAACGTATCTCTCAAAATGCTCGGTTGTTTCTGCAAGAGTTTTTTGCGTCTGGTTTTCAAACCACTCATGAGGGAATGCGCTATTTAATGGGGGGGCTTGTGTTTTTAGGTCTTCTCGGAACCTTTTGGGGATTATCTTTAACGATTCACGCTATCTCACAGGTGATTGCCCAATTACCCACAGATCATGGTTCTGGGTTGGACTTTTTTCAAAGTTTTAAAGATAGTTTGCAGCGTCCTTTGGGGGGGATGAGTACCGCTTTTGGAACTTCCTTGTTTGGAATTGCAGCGTCTCTTGTTTTAGGATTTTTGGAT
>CAZGKG010000096.1:0-3326 GCA_964525615.1 uncultured Rickettsiales bacterium
CCGCTTGGTCTCCTCCTACCACTGGGGTTCCTGCTCCCGCTTGGTCTCCTTCTACCACTGGGGTTCCTGCTCCCCCTTGGTCTCCTGCTCCCGCTGGAGCTAATTGTCTCGCCGTTGCCGTGTCTTCTTGTGGTATGGTATTTACCCAGTTACTCTTCGAATCAAAGGAAAGATTTCCGCCACCGTTTGTCAGGTTAAAAGGATTTTCTTGAGAGTCCTCTTCTTTTAAATCATTTTTTTCACCCGAATTGACAACTTTTTTTAGTTTTTTTTCTAAGATGGGCAAACGCAAATTTAAGAGAGATTTCTTAGCAGGATCCGCATGAAGCGGAAAAGCGCTTCCACAAAAGGACACGCCACAAAAAAACAAGAAATTTTTTACAAGAAGGGAAGATTTTGAGTTCATCTGAAAACATCCAAAATTGAAAAATTGACACTGTTAAGTCAAAAAGTATAACACTTTAATTGCTTTATGGTTCAATTTTTAAAAAAAAGAAACAAAAATGTCAATATTTTTTGCTCTTTTAGAATTTTTTTAAATTCTTCTTGACGATAGTTCAAAAAAAACTTCCTTTGGCCTACCTTGAGTGGATGCTAGAATTAAGATTTACAAGCTTATATGGCATTTTTATTGGCCCTTTCTTTTAAATCTTATTGAAAGCGTGGCCTTAAAAAGAAAGAAGGGGGCGGAATCGGCCCCTTTGTTTTAAGTGAGAAACTTTTATTTCTAAAGCGGGGAAAAATGATCCAATGTATTGAAAAATCAGGCTTCCTCAGAACGAATAAACAAGTTACGACCGGAAGCAAATGGAGAGGATAACTAAAACCGTTACGCTCAAGTCCTTGAGTCCAAGGAAAAAAAGGTTTCCAACAATGCAAAGAAAAAATCTTTAGAAAAAAACCTTCACCCAAAAAACCCAAGGCGTGATGCCCAAGGTTTTCTGGCAAAGACCCCCCCCCACAGGGATTTAATAGTTCTTCCTTTTATTCCGCATAAAAGCGGGAATTTCAAGGCTATCCCGATCCAACAGGTCCGTTGGGACCTCAGAAGAGAGATCTAACACGTCAGGTTTTTTTCTCGATGACACTGAAGGGGCCTTTTTCTCAGGCACTACTGGTGGTGGATTCCTACGACTCACTCCAAGCCTTTCCAAAAACGTCATCGCCGTGCTTTTTTTCGCAGACTGAGGATACAGTCTTTCTAAGTCCTCCTCCTCCATCTCTAAAGAATAATGTTCTTCCTGTTCTTCAAAGCTTTCCTCAAAGGATTCCACTCGTTGAGCGCGGGAAGAGGCCTTTTCATAATCCATAGAAAATAAATCATGACGGCGGCCAAAGGGCTTCTCATTCTTCGTGCTCAATTGTTCTGGTGGTGGTGCCTCAGAAGCCACGAACTCTTGCTCCGCAAGAGATTCTTGTGGCGCAGGAGCTTCTTCCAAAAGATCCTCTCCTAGACGTTGCCCCCCTAAACGAAAGACAGAACGCGGGGTTGTTTTAAAGCTTCCCTCTGAGGCAGCACCAGCCAAGAGATCCTTCGCGTCAATCCCTGTTGCCACAACGGAGACACGCAAATGACCGCTGATGGACTCATCAAAAGTCGCACCAAAAATAATATTGGCGTTGGGATCCACCTCTTCTCGGATACGATTGGCAGCCTCATCCACCTCAAAAAGCGTCATATCCAAACCACCGCTAATGTTAATAAGGACAGCACGAGCACCTCGCATCGACACATCATTATCCAACAAAGGACAAGAGATCGCATGTTCTGCAGCCTCAATAGCCCGCCGTTCACCGGACGCTTGACCTGTCCCCATCATCGCTTTGCCCATCATTTCGCGCATCACCGCACAAATATCCGCAAAGTCAAGATTAATAAGTCCATGTTTGATCATCAAATCGGTAAAAGTACGAACGCCCGAGTACAAGACATCATCCGCCATCGCAAAAGCATCAGCAAAGGTGGTGTGCTCATTGGCAAGCCGGAAAAGGTTTTGATTAGGAATCACCAACAATGTATCAACACACTGGTGCATCTCTTCAATGCCCCGTTCTGCAGAACGGGTCCGGTGGGCCCCTTCAAACTGAAAAGGTTTCGTGACAACACCCACTGTCAAAATTCCTGCTTCTCGCGCTGCCTTTGCAATTACGGGAGCTCCGCCAGTTCCTGTACCACCCCCCATCCCTGCTGTAATAAAAAGCATATTGGTGTTTTTAAGATAGGACATCACTTCGTCCAAGCTTTCTTCAGCGGCTGCTCGACCCACATCAGGCCGAGATCCTGCACCCAACCCTTGAGTCACCTTAAGACCCAACTGTATTTGGGTTTCCGTTAGGGACTGAGCCAAGGCCTGCGCATCGGTATTACATACAATAAACTCCACCCCCTCAAGGCCTGAGCGGATCATGTTATTCACGGCGTTTCCGCCAGCCCCTCCAACGCCAATCACTGAAAGACGTGGACGTAAATCTTTTTCATCTACTTTCTGCATTTTATCCCCCAGAAGTGCTTAAAAGCACAGACCCTTTTGGCTTTTCGAAAATCGTTTGTTCCTGATAAAATTTCTGCCAGGATATCATAAATTTTCCTTGAACCAAGAGGTCATTTGACGAAAAAATGACACACCCCTTCGATTTTGGGAAAGAAAACCCGACATCCTTTTAAACTCTTCCGTCTCAACATAAGAAAGAAGCCCCACCGTTGTAGCAAATTCAGGTCGATCCCCCCCGGGGACACCTGAAATAGCTGTGGGTTTTCCCAAACGTATGCTACGACCTAAGCGTTCTTGAGCGAACTCCCGGAATCCTGGAAGCTGACTCCCCCCCCCTGTCAGCACAAGACGCTGGGTTCCTAAAGACGTCTTTTCTATTTTTTGCAATTTTTGCCTAACATGCAAAAGCATTTCTTCAACACGAGGCTGAAGAATGTCAATAATCGCAGACCGAGGAACCCCATGAGAAATAGTGTTTGAATCCCCCATCAAGGGAATACGAATCATTTCATGGCTATCTTTAGGTGTTGCAAAACAGGTCCCATAAAGGACTTTAAGTCTTTCCGCATGGGAAATTGATGTTTCTAATCCATGGGCCAAATCCATTGTGATGTGTTGGCCCCCTAAAGGCACAGAATCTGTATGAATCAGCTGGCCACGAGAAAAAACGCCCAATCCAATGGTGGACGCCCCAACATCAATCAAAGTGGTCCCTAAAGCTCTTTCATCTTCCGTCAACACAGACAAACCAGCAGCATAAGGAGCCGCCACAAAAGCAATCGGTTCTAAATGAGATTGTTCAATCGCTAGAAAAAAATTACGCATCGCTAAAAA
>CAZGKG010000097.1:0-3301 GCA_964525615.1 uncultured Rickettsiales bacterium
CGTCCCTCGCAAGAGGAGATGGCAGGGTAAACCCCACCTCAAGCAAGACCATGTAGGAACACGCGCCAGTTTTTTGACCGAGAGGAATCTTGGTCTTTAAATAAGCCAGGGTCTTTCCACCCTGAGACGTGTTCGGGTAGGTCGCAGGAGGGAGATGGCAACATCTCTCCCAGATGAATGATCTCATCTTCCTTTGGGGAGGAACAGAACCCGGCTTACAGACCTTCTGATGGAATACCGCTTAAAGCTGGAGTTTTGATGTGCCTGTCATTGCCACTGTTTCGGAATTTTGGGATCGATGTCCTTTGGGGCGCTTGGTTTGTCTTGATGTGGGAACACGAACCCTTGGGGTCGCCTTTTCAGATCCAACCCAGTGTATCGCGGCACCCTTTAAAACCCTTAATCGGACCCAATGGAAGAAGGATGGGCCCACCTTGGTCGACCTTTTTGAAAAGGAAAAGGTACAAGGGGTTGTGGTGGGATGGCCTCTTCATATGGACGGGTCTGTGGGATCTCGGTGCCATAGCACAAAACATTTTTCCCAAAATTTATTGGCCTTGAAAGACTATCCCTTAATTTTTTGGGATGAACGTCTTTCGACTGTTTCCGCCAACCGTCTTTTGCGGGATGAAGCAGACCTTTCCCGTCAAAGACGCGCCCCTCTTGTGGCCGCCGTGGCCGCCAGTTTTATTCTTCAAAGTTTCCTCAGTACCCGAGCTAGCCGATAGGACTCTATTTATCATCAAAATTCACTAATAATAAAACCTTCGTCTGGATCAAGTTGAAGCGCGCAAAAACCGTTTTCATTTTTAATATGATCAAGAGGCATGGAAACTTCTGGTTTTTTAGCTCTAGTAGCCTCAGCAGAAGACAACAAAATTGAAAAAACAAAAGCAATTTTTTATCCTAAAAAAACAATTTTTATTTTTTAAATTAATTTAATGAATTAATTTTTTTTGATGTTTTATCAGAGCCTCCTGATTGATTGAATTAGCACAAGCATTTTTCCAGTGTTGGGTGCGTTTTTAAGAATTTTGAAGGGATTTCTGACTTTTTTTTGGGGAAGCGGGGTAATGGGCGTACCTTTTCTCTTATTTTTCCATAATGTATCGGTTTAAAGTGAGTTTTGTTCTTCCTCCACCAAAATGATGGCGCCAATGGTCAAGACTCAACCCTCTCTTTCAATTTTGATTATGATCGGGCTTATGGCCTATGGGACTGAAGGTTTTGCAGAACTTTCGAGAGCGAAAAGCCTGGATTCATTAGATGAATGTCAGACTGACGATTGTAAAGGACTCAAAAAATGGAAGAACTGGAATTTACTCCCAGCGAGCAGGGGTTCATCTCAGACAAAAGGTTTTAAAGAAACTAAAGCTCTTAAGCAGTGGAAATTATTGAATGGAGGAAGCCTTGAGGACGAGAGTTTCTTTAATTTTATCCAAGCAAGAAAAGATGCTTTTGACTTTTTCTTAAAAGAAGCCCCTATGTCTGGGAGCATAGAACAATCAATAAAACCTGAAAAATTAACCGAAATTGGAAACGATGGGTACGTCACTGTAGAATCTCTAAAATTTGCTTTAAAATCTAACAGCAAAGTCTTTGTGTACACTCCCGAATTTAAGAATGGGCAATTTGAATTCAAACCTGTCATTGATGACGACCGATCCCAAATATCTCAAGAATTATCGCTTGAAAAGCTGAATCAAATTATTACTGAGCATACTTCTGATCCTGAAACGCGAAAAAAGCACTTTGATGAATTGATGGAGGTCATTCGTATCAATGGTCTGGGAAGCCAAAGAGGCGTCTGGGCAAAAAAAGATATTCCCAGAGGCGCATTCCTTGGAATTTATTCTGGTGTTTATACATTGCAAAAGACTGGGGAATACATCAAGGATTTAGTCTTCTGCACAGGTGATTTACTTGCTGAATGGGACTGGCAGAACAAGAGATATGGAAAAGGGTATCGCCTAATGGATTGTTACCGAAAAGGATTTCCAATTGATTCTCAACGCTGCATTATTCTAGAGGGATATGGCCATCTATCCCCAATCAATTTAATTAATAATGTTTGTTCAAGCGTCCCAGAGGGACAGGCGAATGTAAAATTATATTATTTCATGCGGGAAAAAGAGCTTCCGGTGGCGATGTACTTTACAAAAAAAGACATTAAAAAAGGCACAGAACTGCTCAGCGATGGTACGAATCCACTTAAAGGTAAATTTACCCGAAAAATCCGCCAAAAAAAGGAAGATTTGGAGCGGCGGGTACTTATTGCATTAAAGCAAATAAAAGAGCAGTCGAGGTTAATAAATAAGGAAAAAATTCGTTATTGGCAAACAAAATTTTCCTCTGGTGGTCTTGAGGCTTTAAAAAAAGTGATGAATCCAATGGAATGGCAGCATTTCCATAAAAATATGATTCTATTAGGTGGAATTTCCTTTGGAGATGTTGACGCTATTCAAGATCTAAAAAAACATCTGAATCCAATGGAATGGGAGTGTTTCTATAGAAATAGGATTACACTTAAGGGAGGGATGGATTCATCTCTTAACGAGTTAACGCCTGACCTCAAACCTAAGAATAAAAAAATTTATGACTTTAATGGGAATAAATTACCCTATTAAGTTCTTATAAAAAAGACAACTTAGCCCTCCCTTGGAGAAGGCTTTTTTAATATCAAGATATATGATCGCCTTCCGGCCTTTAGATTGACTGTCCCACAGACGTCACACCTTTCTTTTAGGGTTATTCTTGTGGGGGCGCGTCTTCTAGAGAAAGCACCTTCACTGACATGGGTAAAAGGTATTTGTGGGATTTATGGGAGGATTGTTAATTTTGTTGAGGGGGGGGTTCGAAGACTGAAGCGTCCTTTCTTTTTAGGAAAGGCTAACACCCTCAAATTTGACCATATTCTAAGGAAAAAATAAAATATTTCGAGGAGCTACTTCTGCGTAAAGCTGTTTCTTTTCTTGAGAAAAACGAAACGCCTGTTCAACAATTTTCATGCAAAAAATTTCTTTAGATGAGAACAGGCCTTCCCTCAATTTTTTCAATGATTTTTTATTGAGCTGTCCATCCCCCGTCAACAGGAATCGCCGTTCCTGTAATTTGAGCAGCAGCATCAGAAGCGAGAAAAAGCGCAAGAGCACCCATTTCTTCAGGTGTTGCAAATTCTCCGGAGGGTTGTTTTTTTAACAGAAGTTCTTTTTGAGCTTCCTGAAAAGAGATTTTTGAAGCACGTGCATTATCTTGAATTTGTCTTTCGACCAAAGGTGTTAAAACCCATCCGGGACAAATA
>CAZGKG010000098.1:0-3180 GCA_964525615.1 uncultured Rickettsiales bacterium
AAGCAGCCGCCGCAAAAGCAGCCGCCGCAAAAGCCGCAGCACAAAAAGCAGCCGCAGCAAAAGCCGCAGCACAAAAAGCAGCCGCAGCAAAAGCCGCAGCCTCAAAAGCCGCAGCACAAAAAGCAGCGGCAGGTGCAAAAGGCGGCACAAAGAAGGTTGCATCAACCCTCAGTCACCCACATAAAACTTTATCTCTAAGCTTTAAAAAAAAAAAGTAAGGTAAAAACACTCAGCTTCTTCCCTAAGGAAGGCTTTAAATCCCACAAGGCTTCCTAGGGAAGGAAAAGGGATCGAGGGACAATTTTTCCATCATATCAGCATTAAGAAGACATTTGTCACTTTAATGAGTTAAAAGAGCCTTCACCATGCACCAAAATCTAGAAGGAAAGCGTTTAGAGGCCTTCAAGCCCTGCGCGCCTTTTCCTATTCTACTTGTGCTCCTGCAACATCCAAACCTTTATGCTAAAGTACCTCTTTTTTTGTATCTGAAATGGGGATGCCCATTAGTAGCCCCTGGTGTTCCTTATCATGTTTTCCTTAGGAGCAGAATGTGGACTTTTATTTGGCTGGGGGGAATTCATTCTTTATCGACATTTTGTATATCAATTCTGTTCCCAACTCATTCAAGTTTTACGTACGCCCACCAATCTATTCTCCTGGGAGGGTATTCAGATTTAATTGGATGTCCAAAGGTTTTCGAAATTTTTTGATCTCACAAGATATTTTCACAAAAAAGCACGGAGATTTTCTTTTTTTGTCTCTTTTTTGTTCCGCTTTGAAAAAAAATATTTTTATGGCAAAAATTTTGATTGTTGTTTCTTAAGAGTTTTTCAAAAAAATTCTCCAAAGAAAAAGAAAAGAAGGGGCTTTTATTTTAAGGATTTTGGGAAAGATCAAAGGTCTTTGATCTTATTAAAAAAATCCTTTCAAATGATTCCTTTTCGTTGCGGAGAAAAGGACCTGTGAAAACCCTTAAAGTCCTCTTGGAAAAAATGGAAAACTCGTCTATAGGTAGGGCATGTTATCAGTATGTTTACCTGATGACATGGGGAAGGGTTCGTCCTTCTTTGTCTTCAGAAAAGGTATATCTTGAGTGATGTTATTTAGAGGAATACAGTCGTATGTCTGAAACGCTGACGCAGCCCGAGTTCTCAAAACTTCGGAGCGCTATCTGGCCTGTTCACGCAAAAGAATTTAAAAAATTCTTTCCAATGGCCATCATTATGCTTTTAATTCTTTTCAACTATACAGTTGTCCGCTCTTTGAAGGATGCCTTGGTGATTGCGACGCAAGGATCTGGTGCAGAGGTGGTGAACTTTTTGAAAAGCTGGGTTGTTTTACCCGTTTCAATTTTGTTTGTTCTGGCTTTCGCAAAGTTAAGTAATATGCTTTCCCGACAGGCCTTGTACTACACATGTCTTTTGCCGTTTGTGGTTTTTTTTGGCGCTTTTGCCTTTTTAATTTACCCGAACAAGGATTTTCTTCATCCTGATCCCCAAACAATTGAGGTTCTTAAGACAACTTACCCCTATTTTCAATGGGTCTTTCCCATTTATGGCCTGTGGACTTATTCCGCTTTTTATGTCTTAGCAGAGCTTTGGGGAAATATTGGGATTAATATTCTTTTCTGGCAGTTCGCCAACCAAATTACTCCTACTGCAGAAGCCAAGCGCTTTTATCCCTTAATTGCGGTCATTGGAAACATTGCTCTTATTTTGGCGGGAAGTGCCTTGAAAAGCTGTACACAAGTACCTGAAGGAGCTTTAGAGGGGGTTGATAATTTTGGTGTTGCCTTGAATTATCTAATGTCCTTTGTGGTGGCATCAGGCTTGGGAATTGCCGCTATCTATTATTGGATGAATAAATTCGTTTTGACGGATTCTCGTTACTATGTCGATGCAGCTCAACTTAAAAAGGGCAAAGAGTCCAAACCCAAACTATCTATTGGGGAAAGCATCAAATATCTCTTTTCTTCAAAATACTTAGGGTACATCGCCCTTTTGGTTTTGGGATATGGAATGACCATCAACTTGATTGAGGTGACTTGGAAAGCCCAAGTGAAAATGGCGTATCCTGATAGCATGAGTTATGCTGGATTTATGGGCGATCTCTATTTCTATGTGGGGATTTTGACCATTGGGATTCTTTTTGCGACCAAGGGCGTGGTTCAACGATTTGGATGGGCGACCGGTGCGATGGCGACTCCAATTATGATTTTGATTACGGGGGCTCTTTTCTTTGCCTTTGTTTTATGGCGGGATTCCTTAGGCGGTATCATTGCTATCTTAGGGACCACACCTTTAATGGCTGCAGTTTATGTAGGGGCGATACAAAACGCTTTGGGTAAAGGCACAAAATATGCCTTGTTTGATCCAACCCGTGAGATGGCTTATATTCCCTTAGATCAAGAAATGAAGATCAAGGGGAAAGCAGCAGTCGACGTCATCGGAGGACGTATGGGGAAATCCGGCGGTGGATGGATCCAGCTTTTGCTTTTGTCGATTATGGGATCTGCCGGAACCCAGATTGCTATTGCTCCTTACTTAGCAGGCGCGATGATTTTGATCGTCTTTGCCTGGATCTGGGCGGTGAAGGGCTTGTCAAGAGAGTACGAAGCTCTTGTGATTAAAAAGGATGGGCATCTTTAAAAAAGAAAGAAAAGGAACGAGGTATGTATGATTCTACTTCCTTGTTCCTTCTCCTTTTTTATGAGGGCTTATGAGTTTTGATTCCTCTGTTTTTTCGACCTTTTCCTTTTGCTATCCTGCCTTTTTTGGGGGGATAGGGGTTGCTCTCCTTTCAGGCCCTTTAGGGGCTTTTTTAATTTGGCAAAGGCTTGTTTATTTAGGCGATGCGCTCGCCCATAGTAGTTTTCTAGGGGTTGGATTGGCTCTTTTGGGAGCTTGGGCGATTCTTCCTTCGACCCTTTTCTTGACTTTGGGGGTTACATTTCTTCTGCATCGGTTGTCTCGTCCCGGCACTTCGGTAGCTGCACTTTCTCCTTATCCCCCTTCTGAGAGTTTGCTCCTTTTATTATCTCAAGGTTTGATGGGAGTGGGTCTTTTACTTGTGAGTTTAAGTCCTTTTCCCTCAATAGATCTTATGGCCTATTTGGTGGGCGATCTTCTCATGATCAGCTGGACAGAGGCAGTGATGATCTGGTCTATCAGTGTTTTTTTT
>CAZGKG010000099.1:0-3007 GCA_964525615.1 uncultured Rickettsiales bacterium
CTTAAAAAATTATCCTTAAAATGCAAACCTTAAAAAAATACGTCAACCCTCTTTTGAGGGGCTTTCAAGACCCGGACAAAAAAACAATCCTTGAAATACCCTTTGAGAGAGGGGGTTTTATCTTAAGATAAGATGTCACAGTAGTCTTGATCCGGAAAGAAAATTGCTCACCCAGAATTTTGAAACTCTCTCTATAAGGAAAAAATCTCCAGTTTTTCCTCTTCCTCAGATGTCTTGCTCAATGGATGATGATCTAGCACCGCTTTTACAAGATGATCCTGGGCGACATGGGTATAAATTTGGGTGCTGCTGAGGTCGCTGTGGCCTAAAAGCCTTTGCAAACTGATTAGATCTGCCCCTCCTTGAAGGAGGTGAGTGGCAAAGGCATGTCTTAAGGTATGGGGGGAAAGCCTTTCTGGATCAATGCCGGCTGAAGACGCCAGATTTTTAAAAAGCTGTACCACTCGTTGTCGGCTGAGATGGGGCATTTTCCCCCGAGAGCAAAAGATATAGGGATTGTCGAGAGAGAGACCTTTGAGAAAGTGAGGGCGTATCTCTAAGTACTGGGTAAGGGCTTGAGCGGCAGAAAGGGTGAGCATGACTAAACGTTCTTTTCCTCCCTTTCCTTTGATATAGAGAGGTTTTTCAGGGGAGATCCCTTCTTGAGACGTCTTCACCTGTGACACCTTGAGATTTAATAATTCTGAAACCCGCAATCCGGTAGCGTAAAATAATTCCACAAGGGTCCATAGCCGAATTCCTTCCGAAGAGGGGTCTTGCCTTGCGGTATCAATTAATTTATAGATTTCCTCTATTGATAAAAATTGAGGCAATTTTTGGGGTAATTTAGGGGATTTGATGGATAAAATGGGATTTTGTTCAAGGCGTTTTTCCGCTATCCAGAATTTATAAAATTGACGCAGCGTTGAGAGATGACGGGCAATAGACGGCGCTTTGAGTCCAGAGGTAGATAAAAAACTTAAATAGCTTTGAATATCTTCAAGTTGGGCTTGCCAAAGGCTTTTTTTTAAAAAATTCTGAAAATGCTTTAAATCCCTGCTGTAGGCTTCAAGTGTCAGACGACCGGAGCCCCGCTCGCTTAATAACATCTCAAGAAAAGGCTCAATTTCTTGAAAAAAAATCGATTGTTTATCGCAGGCAATCTCTTTCATTTTTCTCAATTTCTTGCCTTTTCTGGGGGCTGTTCTTCTAAACTCGATGATATCTCTAAGCGTCCTTTTCTTAAAGAGTTTTCATGTCAGCTTCTTTGCAATACCTGTATCATCTTGCCTGTCAAGAACAGGAACGGCGATTTGAAGAAAAGAACCGTTACAATTGGTCCTTCAATGCGCGACCGAATCAACGGATTCCGGAAGGGAACTGGCGGATCTGGCTCATTTTGGCAGGTCGTGGTTTTGGAAAAACGCGTACTGGCGCTGAGACAGTGCGCTTTTGGATTACCTCAGGTTATGCCAAGCGAATTTGTCTTTTGGGAGATACCCTTCAAGAGGTTCGAAACATTATGATTGAAGGCAATAGCGGATTGCTGTCGGTCTGTCCACCAGAGGAAACACCTCTTAAAAAAAAAAAAAAAAATCAGCTGACGTGGAGCAATGGGGCTTTTTGTACCGCCTATAGCGCTCATGCCTATGAAAAGTTGAGGGGGCCTCAATTTGATGCCGCCTGGGTGGATGAATTAGCAAAATTTAAAAATGGGCAAGAGGCGTGGGATCAACTGATGTTAGGGCTGCGCTTAGGGCAAATTCCCCGTGTCGTGATCACCACCACGCCCAAACCGATTCCATTAATTTTCTCCCTGTTAAAACGGGACGATGTGGTGATTACCCGTGGCAGCACCTTTGAGAATGCGGCAAACTTGTCTTCAAGTTATCTTGAAAATATTCAGACCCGTTATGGCCACACGTCCTTAGGTGCTCAAGAAATTGAAGGTCAGATGATCGAAACTCAAGGAGACCGTCTCTGGACTTCTGAGATGCTTGAGGCCGCCCGTTTGCCATCATGGCAAGACTTACCACCTCTGAAGTGTTTAGTGGTAGCCATTGACCCGGCTGTTTCTTCTGGCGATGACAGTGATGAGACGGGGCTGATTGTGGCGGCTTTGAGTGCCGATGGCCGAGGAGTTCTTCTGGACGATCTCAGCGGTCGTATGCCGGCTCTCGATTGGGCCCAAAGGGCAATTGAGGCCTATCATCTGCATCAAGCGGATTGTTTGATTGCGGAAGTCAACAATGGCGGAGATCTGGTGGAAAAATTGATCCATAGTTTGGATCCTACTGTGGCCTATAAGGGTGTGCGCGCTACCCGGGGAAAATGGGTTCGGGCAGAGCCCATCGCTGCTCTTTATAGCCAACGACGGGTGATCCATGCCCGCAGCTTTCCCGAATTAGAGGCGCAATTGAAAGAATATACGCCTCATACCTCTTCCTTTTCCCCCGACCGTCTTGATGCGTTGGTCTGGGCTTTAACAGAGCTTTTATTACAGCCAAAATCCTATCAAACCACCTTTGAGCCGAAGGTCTGGCGGATTTGATTGTCTTAACTCAATGCCAAAGGAAAGGGGGGAGAACATTTTTTTAGAGAGACCTTTAAAAAGGAGGAACGCTTTTCTAAAGTTCGGTTACTTGCTCCTGATTATTGTTCTGAGAATCAATTGCCTCCCTTAAACCCTTTTTAAAACTTTCGACCTGAGCATCATATTCAAGAATCTTTTCCCATACCAGAGCTGCTTGGGCTGCTTGTTTTTCATTTGTTTGTATAGAAAAATGAAAAGCAGCTTTGTGTAAAGCTTTTTTGTATTGTCTTATTTCTTCTTGAAAAGCTTCCTCAAAATTTTTCTCGTCAGAGTTTTTAAGTCTTTTTACTGCGTTAGAAATTTTCTCTTGAACAACAGCATCTAAGCTGTTTTTACCAGAAAGATTTGGAAGACCCCCCGATCGTTTCTTTTCAGTTATCGAAGAACCTGTATCCTTTACAAAACTTCTAAGAC
>CAZGKG010000100.1:0-2926 GCA_964525615.1 uncultured Rickettsiales bacterium
AGCCCCCTCTCCTGTATCAAAAATTTTTTGCTTTTCCAGGATATTTTTGCCCAAAAAATTTAACATATAATTGATTTTTATCTATAAAATATATATTGAGCCCCTGGGACTCTTCCCGCTTAACACCGTCCTTGGATGAAAAACGATTTTTTATTTTGACCGTGAGAAGAAAAAAGAAGCCGGCGGAAAGGCAAAGAAAAAGGCAAAAAAAGCCAAGGCAAACCAGGTAACCGCGTATCCCAAATGGCGCTCAGGAAGCGGAGGAAGCGCCTCAACCATCCGTAAAACAGGGACCAAGGGACTTTGGGCAATCAAATAAATTTTTTGAAACCCTTGAGGAGAAAGAGCCCGGGGATCAATCCAATACCATTCCCCTTTTGAAGGAATATTGGCGGGTTTCCAAAAGGTGGATTGGGGGATCGGCGTCAGAATACCTTCGATCAAAAGAGGGCCTTTGGGACGGGGGAGGATTTTTTTTTCCTCAAGGCTCACCCATCCGCGATGCACCAAAATTTCCTCCCCCGTGGTTAAGCGAAAGGGAGTAATCACGTCGGCACCCCAAAGATTTTCTTGCCGGCGCCCTTGAAGAAAAATCTCTCGCTCATGATGAAAAACTCCCCTTAATATGATGCGAAAGAAGGCATTTTCACTTGTATCAGCCAAAGAACGAGGCAACAAAAGATGAAATCGCCTTTCCCTTTCTTCAATTAAGTTTTTTTTCCATGCCAACCGCTGTAACTGCCATCCTCCGAGCCCCATACAAAGAAAGCAAACACAAAGAAAGAACAATCGACGCATCATTGAAAGCGCTACCCACCCCCCCATAAATAAACGATCACAAAAAGAAAAAGCCAGACAACATCCACAAACTGCCAATACCAACAAGCAGCTTCAAAGGCCACATGATGACGAGAATCTAAAAGCCCCTGACGGGCCCGCCAAAAACAAAAGCCTAAAAATCCAATACCTATTAAGACATGAAGCCCATGAAATCCAGTTGCCATATAAAAAACTGACGGATAAATGCCCTCCCGAAAACCAAAGGTGGCATGAAGATATTCCCATCCTTGAATCAGGGAAAACAAAACGCCCAAGCCAATGGTTCCACCAAGCCCCCACACCAAAGACTTATTATCATGCCTTAAAAGACTATGATGGGCCCATGTTAAACTGGTCCCTGAAAGCAAAAGAATGACCGTGTTTAAATAGGGCCATTCAAGAGGGTCCAGGAGACGAATTCCTTGAGGTGGCCATTGTTCCATCAAAAGACTGACATCTAAAAAGGCCCAAAAAAATGCAACAAAAAACATAGTTTCAGAGAGAATAAATAAAACAAAACCCCCTCGCAAAACACGTTCGACTAAAGGCGTATAAGCCTCTGCGTTCGCCTCTTTCAGCATATCGCGCCACCATCCCCAAAATACCCAAAGAAGGACCCCTGCCCCTAAAAAAAGCAGTTCACACCCCTTTTGATGCATAAAAAGCACAAGGCCGATCCCCAAAAGTAAGGCAGCCACCCCCCCTAAAAGAGGCCAGGGACTTGGATCCACAAGAGGAAAAATCGAATTCTTAGACTTTGCCATGGCGCTTATCCTAGGCTTGAGAAAGAATACTTTTTTTAAAATTAAATTACGCGATTGGGAAGGAGAAAAAAATCTTCTCAAAGATCAAAATACCAGAGGTGTTTTACCAGCATAAAATGGGGTAACCCCCATGTTCTTTTGACCCATTCTCCCATGAATCGAAACAAGTATAACGCATTTTTTTCTTGAAAATCGTAAAAATTTTAAAAATAATTTCTGGAAAGAGCATTTGAAAAAAAGATTAACAGAATCTAGGCAATAATATCGGGGGTAAGCATTCTTTGGATATTTTGAATCCGCTCCATAAGGCCGAGTCTTTGACGCTTCAAACGTTGTACGGCCAATTGATCATAGATAGAAACAGAAACAGCTAAACCGATCTCATGATCTAGGTCAGCCTTTTTTCTCTTTAAATCAACAAGCTGAACCTCTCTACAAAAGTTGTCAGCCATTAGCACCCCTTACGAAAAATAATAGCAATTATAAAATCATTAAAGAAAAAGTAAACCCTGATTTTTTTATCTCCAGGGAACGAAATCTCAAAAAACCAAAAAAAACAAAGGGTTAATTTTTTTTATATATTATGGACATAAATGGATTCAGCAAAAGGAGAACTCAGATGACAAAAAATCAAAAAAACAAACTAGCCGTTTGTTTGCTTATCGCTTTTGGTTCCTTGATGTCCCAACAGGTATTTGCTGTTGACGCAATGCCAGATAATGAGGAGCTAAAAGAAGAGCGGGAGAGACAGTCCACCAAATTATAAAAACAATTCCCAATTTTAAAAGTCTACCTTCAAAAATCTTTTTTCAGAGAGAGGCTAGGCTTTTTTAAAAGCTTTTTAAGAGCTTCAAATAAAACGCTATTTTGATTGAGTTTTATTTTTTCAAAGGATCCAATAAAAAAAGGGAGAGCCATGAATCAAAAGCAAAAATATTCTATAGGATTTTTTTTCCTTTTAAGTTTGGGGTCCTCGATGTCCCAGCAGGTATTCGCGGTAGACGGGGACTCTTCGGATGTGACACAATTGCCGCCTGTGGACCAAGGTGCTCAACAAGACATGCTGCCACTTATAGCCACCCCACCTAATGCGCCCCCAGTCGTCCAAGACGCAACTTTACCTGTCCAAGACGCAGCAACAGTAGCACCACCTGATCCAACAGCGGCACCAGTAGAGCCAAACCCAGCACCAGTTCCGGCTGATGCCCCACCAATCGTCCAAGACACACCCTCAGCTGACCAAGGCACCGCACCAGCAACTCCAGTAGAGCCCCCAGCGCCAGTTCCAGCTGATGCCCCACCAATCGTCCAAGACACACCCTCAGCTGACCAAGGCACCGCAC
>CAZGKG010000101.1:0-1912 GCA_964525615.1 uncultured Rickettsiales bacterium
TCCGCTTTTCAGGCGTTGGGCACCTTGATGGCGCTCGGTTTATTGATTCTTCCTGCAGTGACAGCCCGTCTTTTTGCGCGTCAGATTTGGACATTGGCTTTTTTTGCAACATTTTTGGGAATGTGCTCCAGTTATGGGGGGCTTTTGATTGCCTATCACCTGTCTTGCCCTGCAGTGCCCGCCATTGTGCTCGTGGGGGGCATTTTTTATGGTTTGGCTTTAGGCGGACAGTTCTTTCGTCCACGGCGTTTCTTGTGGGCTTTGGGCGGTGCTTTCTTTTTTATTGTGTTTTTAGGGGGCATCTTCTGGTTTTTTCCGGCGCGTCCTTTTGATTCTGAAAAACCTTCTGTTGTTGTTACCTTTACCGTGCTGGAGGACTTTGTCCAACAGCTAGGCGGAGATAAGGTTACCGTGATTTCTTTTGTGGGGCCCAATGGAGATGTGCATACCTATGAGCCGACACCTAGAGATATCATTACCCTTCAGAAGGCTTCCCTGATCGTCATTAATGGCTTAGGCCTTGAGGGGCAATGGATGCAGCAACTTTTAAAGGATCCAGCCTTGCAAGAGCGTGTTGTTGTGGCGTCGTCTGGATGTGTTCCTCGGGTGCTCTCCATGGGATCCCAAAAAGTGACAGATCCTCATGCATGGCAGGATGTTCAAAACGCCCGCTTTTATCTTTTGAACCTCTACCAAGCCCTTCAGAAGCTTCTCCCTTCTGAAGACGCCTTCTTAAAAAAGCGCTTTTTCGATTATGATGATTCCCTTAGAAAACTTGATCAATGGATTCATCTTCAAATGCAAACTCTGTCCCCTGTCCAAAGAAAGGTTTTAACAACCCACGATGGATTTGGGTATTATGGAAGAAGTTATGGGATTACTTTCCTTTCCCCTTGGGGGTTAAGTACTGATGTCGAGCCCTCTCCCTTGCAATTACGTCGTCTTCTTAAGGATATTCGCACCGGTGGCATTCGCGTTCTTTTTTTAGAAAACATGATGAATCCTCGTTTGATGGAGGAAATCAGTCGGGAAACGGGTCTTTTTATAGGTGGAACGCTTTTTTCTGATGCTTTATCTGAAAAAAATGGGCCTGCTGGAACGTATCTTGATATGATGCGTCACAACACTCAGACCCTTGTAGATGGAATGGGAGTCTCGTCTAGCGCTTCTCAAAAAAGGACGTCTTTTCCTGAGGGATCTTTTCAGAAGGGGAAAAGCACCTCACCATTTTAAAATTTTTCTCTTAATTCTGTTAAGAGGACAGGGAGGGGGGGTTGCTTCTTGCAAAGGAAGAGGAAGTATGGAATAAAGACCTATAAGGACAAAAAGACAATGCTTTGGCATGTTTTTTTGTTTTGAGAGAGGGGCTTCCCATTATTGATGCTTTTTTGGGTCAGGAGAAGCGTTCTCATCAACCGCACCAGTTAGTTCTAAATTTTAAGGGGTTTCAGATGAGTCAGCAGGGCGCAACGTCTTCGGGTGGAGAAAAGGAAAGGGCGCTTCAAGCGGCACTTTCTCAGATCGAAAAAGCCTTCGGTAAAGGGTCTATTATGCGCCTTGGCAAGCAAAGCCAAGTGGTAGAAACCGAGGTGATCTCAACAGGGTCTTTAGGTTTGGATATGGCCTTGGGAATTGGTGGGCTTCCCGTTGGGCGTATTATTGAAATCTATGGCCCTGAAAGTTCAGGAAAAACGACCCTTACGTTGCATGTGGTAGCAGAAGCTCAAAAGCAAGGGGGGGTGGCGGCTTTTATCGATGCAGAACATGCCCTTGATCCCACTTATGCCCGTAAGTTGGGGGTTAATTTAGATGAGCTTTTGATTTCTCAGCCTGATACGGGAGAACAAGCCTTAGAAATTGCCGATACCCTGGTGCGTTCTGGAAGTGTACGTGTTCTGGTGATTGACAGTGT
>CAZGKG010000101.1:1922-2535 GCA_964525615.1 uncultured Rickettsiales bacterium
AGTGTCGCAGCTCTTGTACCTAAGGCAGAGCTTGAGGGGGAGATGGGGGATAGCCATATGGGGCTTCAGGCGCGTTTGATGAGTCAAGCGTTGAGAAAGCTGACGGGATCAATTTCGCGCTCTGGATGTATGGTGATTTTCATCAACCAGATTCGTCAGAAAATTGGTGTGATGTTTGGGAATCCTGAAACCACCACTGGAGGAAACGCCCTGAAGTTTTATGCTTCGATACGTCTGGATATTCGGCGTGTTGGATCCTTGAAGGAAAAGGATCAGTTAATCGGCAACCAAACGCGCGTCAAGGTGGTCAAAAATAAATTAGCTCCGCCCTTTAAGGTGGTGGATTTTGATATTCTGTATGGAGAAGGAATTTCAAAAAAAGGGGAACTCATTGATTTTGGCGTGAAGGCGGGAATCGTAGAAAAATCAGGGTCCTGGTATGCGTTCCAAGGGCAAAAAATTGGCCAAGGACGAGAAGCTGCCCGCAGCTTTTTGAAGGAGAATCCCTCGGTGGCAGAGGCGATTGAACGTGCATTGCGTCAGGATAAGAGTGATCTTTTAGTGGAGGAGGTATCTCCTCATACCTTAGAAGAGGATGAGGCTGCTGCTTAAG
>CAZGKG010000102.1:0-375 GCA_964525615.1 uncultured Rickettsiales bacterium
CCATTGCATCATTTTCTAATGTTTTTTCGATCTCTTGGCGTTCTTTGTTGAGTTCATCCAGTTGAATGGCTAAGCGAAAGGCTTCTTCCGGATCCGCTGTGGTTAAAAGTTGCGTGCCCAGAGATGAGGCACCAATGCGTCCTCCTGCGTTAATGCGGGGGCCAAGTACAAATCCCAAATGATAAGCAGAAGGCTTTTCGCGGAGATTAGAAACATCCATTAAGGTTTTAAGCCCCAGATTGAATCGTTGAGCCATCACCTCAAGCCCTTTTTGAACAAAAAGACGATTCACACCTAAAAGAGGCATTACATCACAAACGGTTCCCAATGCAACAAGATCCAAAAAAGCAATTAAAGAGGGTTCAGGGTGTTCAG
>CAZGKG010000102.1:385-1467 GCA_964525615.1 uncultured Rickettsiales bacterium
ACAAGAAAACTTAGGCCGACTGCGGCAAGAGATTCAAAAGCGATGTTTTCTGAGACAGCATCTAACCTTTTCGGATTCACAAGCGCTTTGCAGGGGGGAAGGTGACTTTCTGGCATATGATGATCAATGACCACGACCTCAAGTCCACAATCTTGTGCCACCTGAAGGGGGGTGAAGGCTGTTGTACCACAGTCCACCATCACAACCACTTGAACACCCTCTTGAGCAAGTTTTTTAAGTCCCTCACTGTTAGGTCCATATCCTTCACGGAAACGATCAGGGATATAAAGTTTTGCGTCACAGCCTAACGCCTTAAAAAAATTAATCCACAAAGCAGAGCTGGTAGCGCCATCAACGTCATAATCCCCCCAAAGGGCAATGGACTTTTTCTGAGAAAGGGCCTCTGATAACAGGCTGATCGCTTGATGAATGTCCGGAAGACACCGGGGGTCAGGTAAATGATTTTTAAGGGAGGGATTCAAAAAGCTTTCAGCCTCTTCAAAAGTTTGGGTACGGCAAGCCAAAATGTATGAGGCCAAAGAAGACAGGGAAAATTTTTGCATTAATCCCTGAACCCATCGTTCGGCAACAGGATTTTCAATCCAAAGTTGTCCTTTAAGGGACCTTTTAGAACTCTCCTCAATTTCGGAAGATAGGAGATGTTGAGCGTCAAAACTCGAAGACATTCTTAACTTTTCCCTTTTTTTTATTTATCCTATAATTCATTTTTTGATTTTTTTCTGGGTTTTTAACCTTTTCTTTTAGTAAAAAAGCAAAACAAACAGAAAGAATTTTTTATATGACATGGCAACATCATAAACTTTTTCTCATCATAGCTCTGATCGGCTCTATTACGTCTTCTTTTTTTGTTATTCCCACTCTCTCTGCAGAAAAACCTTTAAATTGCAAAACGGGAGGTGCTGCTGAATCTGGCGGAAAAGATGGTAGTGGCGGAAAAGATGGTAAACCTGACGATGATGGTGGAAGAGGAGGTGAGGACGAACCTAGCGGAAAAGGCGGTAGTGGAGGAAAAGGCGGTAGTGGAGGAAAAGGCGGTAGTGGAGGAAAAGGCGGTAGTGGAG
>CAZGKG010000102.1:1567-2310 GCA_964525615.1 uncultured Rickettsiales bacterium
GAAAAGATGGTGAACCTGGCGGTTTTTTTGGTGGAAGAGGTGGAAGAGGCAGTGGTGGAGGTGGAAGAGGTAGTTGATATGGTGGCCCTGACGCAAGAAGTCTTTTAGATCAGCAAACAGGAAGTCTAACCAAAATCAAGAGGGAGTGCTTATAACTCTGAAAAATGCTGATGAGATGCCCCAAAATCAGAGCCAACGTGTTAGTTTTGGGATTTTTTCTTTGGAGCGCACCAAGAGCTTTCTGAGGCATGGAGGCAAATGCAGTGCTCAAAATGTAAACCTCCTATTTGTGGAGGGATTCCAGCATTGGCATCATGATGTGCAACGAACTGTAGCATAAAATGAAGCAGCGGCAGTGATAACAATGAAGATTGTCCTTTAAGGGACCTTTTTAGCACTCTCCTCAATTACGCAAAACAGGAGATGTTGAGCTTCAAAAATTGAAGACATTCTTAACTTTTCCCTTTTTTTTATTTACCCCATAAAATTTTTTTGATTTTTTGCTGGGGTTTTAACCTTTCCTTTTAGTAAAAAAAGTCAAATGGACAAAAAGGATTTTCCATATGACGTGGCAGCATCATAAGCTTTTTCTCATCATAGCTCTGATCGCCTGTATGACGTCTTCTTCTTTTGTCATTCCCCCTCTTTCTGCATCAGGACGCCTTATGGATCGGAATGTAGGAGGTTCCGGTGGATCTGGCGCTGGGGGACATGGCAGCGGTGGTTCTGGCGCTCCTGGCGCT
>CAZGKG010000103.1:0-1912 GCA_964525615.1 uncultured Rickettsiales bacterium
TCTGACTTTTAATCAGGGGGTCACAGGTTCGAATCCTGTAGCGCCTACCAGGAAATTTCTGGAATGGAGACCGGAAACTCCTCTTGAATTCTTTTTGTATTTTTTTGGATCCATGGACGCTTCATACAATCCTAAGCAATATCCTGTATCAGGAGCTCATAGGGGCATCTCTTTTATGCGAGAGCTGTTTTCTGTTATATATATCCCAAGTTTTGGGGTGGATTCCTGGTGCCGAAAAGGTGAGTTCAACTCCTAACCTATCGATTATGAATCGGTTGCTCTACCAGCTGAGAGAGTCCGGAAATATATTTTTGAAACTTTAGCCTAAAAAAAACTCAGAATCCAAGCTCTTTATGAGTTCAGGACCATGGAGAGTGAGGGATCAGCTTTTATTTAGGAGCGAGGTTCCCCCCCTTACCCTGATTGATCTCTTTGGCTTCTGTTAAGGTTCCTTAAATTATTCTTTCAGCATCATTTCATTTTTTTCTAAAAACTCATTTACCGGAGAAGGGCTTTTGCTGTCTTGACAGAATTGAGCAATAACACTTCCCTCCTCATCTAAAAGATTTGTGCATATTTGATCTCCATAAGCTAAAGAGCCTTCAAAAATTGCACCAAAAAAAAATAAAAAAACTAAATTTTTGCTAAAGTGTTTCATGGGACCCAACCTCTAATTTTAACAAAAAAATAAACTCTCTTTTAAGGAAACACCAAAAAAGATAAAAAATTCAAAAAATACAAAGCTATTTCTTTCTTTTGTTCCGACTTCTGATTTGAAAAACCGCTCTAACGGAAAATTCATGGCTTAATTTATAAAGCATAGAACAATTCTGTAAAAAATATTTTTCGACAAAACGAAGTCGTCACATCTTTATATCAAAGAGAGTTTTTTTATCTTGATGTGTTCTGCAGCAGGGGGGTGGCCATTGAGAGTCGTTGATGCCAATTTTCTGTGTAGATTTCTGCTAATCGTGGATCATGAATAAGCAAAAGATTTTCTGCATTTCGCTTTTCTGCATTTTTCGTAAAATTAAAAGAGCCTGTGAGTACAAAACGGCCGTCTAAAATCATGACTTTATTGTGGGCCAATCCTTTTGCTGGATCAATCCAAAGAGGGATACCCGCCTTCAAAAGGGTAGGAATTTGGGATTTCAAACCCCTGATTTGAGACCGATCAATCAGCACTTTGACAATGACTCCCTTTTGATGAGCTTTGACAAGTGCTTCTGAAATTTCTTCGGACGTAAAGGAATAGGCCATCACAAAAATGGAATGATTGGTTTTTTCAATTGCCTGAAGGATGGCTTTTGTACAGCGCCCTTTGGGACTAAAGTACACTTGGATATTGGACTTTTGAGAAGGAGTCTGATGCCACAGGGGCTGTAAAGCGGACGATCCCCAAAGTCCTAAAAGACAGCCCATCCCAAAAAAAAGTGATTTTTGACGCACTAAAAGTCTCAACACCCCAAATCCCAGCCTATTCTAAAATGAAGTGCAACACCCCAAGGTATTTGTTGAGCAAACAAGACCACAAAGATGTTGTACATAAGATAAGTACAAGCATTTGAATTGAGATAAAAGGGTCGAAATTTTCGACTTCAGGAAATCAGAACAATCCACAAAAGAAAATAACATTGACAAAAAACTCACAAGGTAATTTTATCGTCCTTAAGACATTTTTAAGGCATTAACATGTTTTCTTTAAGTCAAAAGCTCCCTCTCCAAAAAAAACTTAAAAAAAAGATTCTCCCCTTCTTGTTGGTGTTATTGGGGCTTTTTACAAATATTGAAAGTTCTGCATCCTCTCCACAAAACAATCCTTGCCCTCCCAAAAAAGTTCGCCTCATTCTGCATCTGGGGCCTGGAAAAACAGGTACAAGCGCTCTTCAAGTCTTTTTCTCTAAAAATTACG
>CAZGKG010000103.1:1922-2258 GCA_964525615.1 uncultured Rickettsiales bacterium
GACGTCTTAAAAGAACAGGGCGTCCTCTACCCCTGGCCAAACCAAAATCAAGCACAAGGGGGTATTGGCGCTGGGAATTTCCTCGCCTTACTTCCTGCAATCAATCGTTCCCCAGAAGATCCTTGCAATGATCTTCTGGAAGATTTTTTTTCAAAGCTTGACCTTGAGTGCACCCCCAAAATCCACACCATTCTTTTATCTTCAGAAACATTGATCGGACTATCTTCCAAAGTCTGGAAAAATTTTATTAAAAAAGAAAAAATCAGAAATTTTGATGTGGAATGTATTGTATGTGTTAGAGAGCCTTACAGTTGGCATTGGTCCGCTTTGGGACAG
>CAZGKG010000104.1:0-2179 GCA_964525615.1 uncultured Rickettsiales bacterium
GTTATTGAAAGTCAATTTCGTTTGGGGCACCTCGATGAAGCTCTTGTTCTAAGGCTTTTACTTCAAAAGGACCTTTGAAATCATTGCGTCGTTTCGGGAAGAGTCGTTGACATTTTGCAGGTGTTTGTCCCTTCTTCCTCTGGAGGATAGGTAAAGATTATTTCCTCAGGATGTTTGGGGCTTTCTCTCCGTCCACAAGCGGCCATAAAAAACCCTAAAGAGAGAAAAGCAAAAAAAATCTTTACTTTTGGGAAAGCCTGAATCAAGCAGTACGCCTCTTTTATCAACAATAAAAAAACCTAGTATTTTTTTTCAGTTTGAGTAAGACTATGAACTTGTTTGTACAAATTAAAGATAAAAAATTCTGGAGGAATCATGCCGACAAAAGCCAATTTTTTCAAGATGGTTTGTTTAGTCTTTTTGCTTTGTGGAGGCGTTATCGTAGGAAAATGGGTGATTTCTGGTGGATGGCCTTCTTTTTTATTTTCGGGGGCACATGCTGAAGAGGTTGTTTTTGCTCTGTATGAAGTGGAAAAAAAAGATCCAAAATCTCCTGATTCAAAGGAATCGCTGGCGTCTTTTGGAAAACCTACCATGTTGATTTTGTGGACGATCGGCTGTATGCCGTGTTTTAACGAGCTTATTTTGATCAATGAATTAGCTCCTAAAATACGAGCCCAAGGGGGGGAGGTGGCACCGATCCTTTTGTCTCCCCAATGGGGCGGGGCGGTCGCCTTTCTCAGCCATATGAGTCGTAGAGGGGGGGCGAATCAAGAAAAAACATGGCGGGATCTTTTTCCCCATTTGCCCTCTTATTATGATTTTGAGGGAAAAGTGTCCACATATTTCGGTGTTCAACGTGTGCCGCTGGTGGTCTTTTTGGATGCTTCAGGTAAAGAAATTGAACGATATGAAGGCTTTAAAAAATGGAATGAGCCTGAAAATATGAAAATTCTTTCGGAACATTTAAAGATTGATCTCTCGGCCCCTGTTGCAAAATCTGGCCTCGACGTACCCGAAAAAGCAGCAGCTGCTGCTTAAGCGTGCGTATTATAGGATGAGGGAGAATCTCCAACCGACTTGGATTGTTGCGAATTTTAAAGAAAATGGTTCGCGGCAATTTTTTGAGGACTTTCTTGAAGTCCTTTCAAAAGCCCGAGGGCGTGTGTGGAATCCGGAAAGTGTTCGCTTGGTTTTGTGTCCTCCTTTTCCTTATATTCCATGGTTTATTGAGCATGGGGATGGGATGTTTGAGGTGGGTGCTCAAGATTGTAGTCTCTATGCCTCAGGCGCCTTTACAGGAGAGGTCAGTGCCTCCATGCTTCGGGATATTGGATGTCAATGGGTTCTTTTGGGTCATAGTGAACGACGTCTTTGGGCGGGCGACACCCAAGAGAGCGTCGCTCAAAAGGTGCGCTTAGCCTTTGAAGCGGGGGTGAGTCCTTTGATTTGCATTGGTGAATCTCTCGATGTGCGTCAAAGGGGACAGGCGGTTGACTTTATTAGGCAACAAGTCCTATTCCTTTTAAAAGATATATCCCCTCAACATCGATTTGCTTTGGCCTATGAACCCTTATGGGCTATTGGAAGCGGGCTTACCCCTTCTGAAGGGGAAATTGAAGAAATCCATGGGGAGCTGGAACTCATTTTAAGGTCTATGGGAATAAGAGAGCCTCTTCTTTTTTATGGTGGCTCTCTTTCCACCGAAAATGCTCCTCAGTTGTTGAGGTGCAATGGTGTGAAAGGTGGGCTTGTGGGGCGGCCTTGTTTAGATCCAAAAGTTTTTTTGTCCATGTTAGAGCGGCTTTCATCCATCTCTTCTTAAAAAAATGGGGGGGGTGAAGAATCTCTGGTGTATTTAAGTTTGAGGTTCAAAAAAATAAATATTTTGATTGAAAAATTTTAAAGGGGAGGTGCCATTGATACTTTTGCAGAGGGAAAGCGTTTCTGGAAAAGTATTCTCCCCTGGGAGTCCTTAATTTTCAATACCCAAAGGTGGGTTTTATCCACCCAAGGGACCCCAGTAATCGACGTCATCCATAACTCCGATTTCCCGAGGTCACCCCTTTGACTCTTTGATCTCAGGCTCACTGTTTTAAGTGTTCTTTTTTACACTTTTCATCTCGGTCTTGTTTGCTTCAGTAAGGCGTTGAGCCTCGACCTCGAACCATCGTATTAG
>CAZGKG010000105.1:0-2147 GCA_964525615.1 uncultured Rickettsiales bacterium
TCATTCGCGATTTTGGTGAAGTGGAGCACCTTCAAGTTTCTTTAAAGGGGCCACGGGATTTTGTCTCAGTAGCGGATCAAAAGGCCGAAAAAACTCTCCATTATGAACTTTCAAAAGCGCGTCCCACCTTTGGGTTTTTAATGGAAGAATCAGGGGCAATTGCAGGTGAAGAGGATATGACATGGGTGATTGATCCCCTTGATGGCACCTATAATTTCCTTCACAGTGTCCCTCATTTCGCCATTTCTGTTGGATTGTTAAAGGGACAAGACCCCATCGCAGGCATGGTTTATGATCCCTTGAAAAATGAATTGTTCTGGGCCGAAAAGGGAGTGGGGGCCTTTATGAATGGTTACAAACTTCGCGTTTCGAATCGAAAAAAACTTTCAGATGCCATGATTGGCGTGAGTCATTTTTCTTTGGTAGAAAAAACTTTATCTGATTCAAAAAATTCTCTCTCCCAAGAAACGGGTACGCGCCATTTTGGTGCGGCCGCTTTAGATTTGGCTTACGTGGCTTCTGGGCGTTTTGATGGATTTGTGGCGCGTGGGCTTAAGCCTTGGGATGTGGCGGCTGGAATTGTTTTGGTGCGTGAGGCCAGTGGTATGGTTTCGGATTGGGAAGGCCGAGGAACTTTTTTGGACAAAGGACAGGTATTGGCTTCGAATGCCCATCTGCATTCTACCTTGATGGGATTTTTGAAAAAACCGCCTCGTTCTCCTTCTCTTTCTTCATGATCGCTCAAAAAATTTTCGGAACGGATGGTATCCGGGGACGTTTTGGTGACGGCCTTTTTACACCTGCTTGTTTGTCTCGGCTGGCTCGGGCTGTTGGTCTTTGGATCCAGATCAATGATCCTAAAGGACCTGTCTGTTTGGCCCGAGATACTCGTGCCTCTGGCCCTTTGATAGAGGAAATTTTTCAAAAAACCTTTCATTCTTTGGGGATTTCCTACCAATCCTTAGGCATTCTTCCGACGCCGGCTTTGGCCTATCATGGCCAAAAAAATGGGGGATATGGGGTAATGATTTCAGCGTCCCATAATCTTGGGGAAGACAATGGGATCAAACTATTTGGAAAAGGGGGGGGGAAGCTTTCGCAAGAGCAAGAGAAGGAAATTGAGGAAATTTTTTTACGCCTTGAGATGCCAACCTCTTTTGAATTTCCCTCAGCGTTCCCATGGGACGAGGTCTGTCAACAGGCAGAAGGAGGTTATAGAAACTTTATTTTAAGTACTCTTCCTGTGGGGTTTTCCTTACAATCTTTAAAAATTGTTTTAGATTGCGCCCATGGAGCTGCTTTTCGGGTGGCGCCTGATGTGTTGAGGTCTTTAGGAGCGGACGTCATTGTTGTGGGTGCTGCACCTGATGGATTGAATATTAATAAAGATTGTGGCGCGTTGAACCTGGATGTGATTTCTTCCAGGGTGCGTCAAGAGGGAGCTGATGTCGGCATTGCCCTGGATGGGGACGGCGACCGTCTTTTATTGGTGGATGGAGAGGGAAACTCCATTGATGGGGATCAGATTTTGGCTCTTTTAGCCTGTACATGGCAGGAGGAGGAACGGTTACCGATTCCCAAAGTTGTCTCTACCGTCATGGCGAATGGAAGCCTTGAGACCTTTCTTAAAAGTAGATCCATTCTGTTAGAACGAACCCCTGTGGGCGATCGCTATATTGGGGCTGTGTTATCTCAAGAGAATCTTCCTCTAGGTGCAGAACCATCTGGTCATGTTATTTTAAAAGAGTTTCATGGGTCAGGCGATGGTCTTTTAGTGGCCCTTCAGGTGCTTCGTATTGCCTTGAAAAAGAGGAAGAGGCTTCAGCAACTTTTTCCCCTTTTCACTCCTTTTTTTCAAAAACTCTATAATATTCCCATGCCCTCTTTAAATCTTCTTTATGAGTCAAAAACCCAAAATTTTCTTTTTAATAGCCGGAAAAATCTTGAAGCAGAAGGCGGACGTCTTTTGGTGCGCCCTTCTGGAACGGAACCTCTCTTACGCCTTTTTGTGGAGGGTCCTTCTGAACCTCTTGTAAAAAAATATTTGGAGGAGCTTTTGGAATTTTTTCAAAAAATTTCCTGAGCCTCCCTCTGACCTGAAGAAAATTTCTGATCGAGAGCCCCAAATGATTTTAATAGAATTTTTT
>CAZGKG010000106.1:0-795 GCA_964525615.1 uncultured Rickettsiales bacterium
TCTGTGTGATTGTCCTTGATTAAGAGATTTTCTTGGTTTTTCGATCTAAAAAAACCACCTTCAGGCCAATCTAATGGGGAATATCCTTTTCCGTCCGATCCCACGAGTAAAATTTTCCTTCCTTGACGGAGAAAATAATCTGATAGACTATCAATTCCACTCTCGAGCAGTACGCTATCGACTTTTGTTTTTAAGGGCTTTTTTTCTGTGATAGATTGCAAGTCTTTTAGTCTCAGCATAAAAGCATTAGAACGAATATGGGGGTTCGGGAAAGAGGGAATCCAATTGATAAAATGCCAAAAGGAATCCGGTTTTGTGTTCATTCTCCACAAATTAAAAGTATCACTTAGGTGCCTCTTAAAAATTTTTCTGAGAAAGAAGTTTTTAAGATGACAAAAAAAAATGGAAATTTTTTTCCTCTGTAATAGAAGAAGAAAGAGGTTGTTTCCAAACAAATGTATAGAAGAGTCATATAGGCTTTCAAAAGATCCTGTGGCCCCCACCAGGCCGACATCTTCTTTTTCACAATGGGAAAAAAATTTCTGAAGCCAGTTGTCGCTATTGATTCTGCTGTAAGTATTCAGAAAGCAAACATATGGATGGGTTACTTGGTCTGAGGCGTCTTTATAGGCCGCAAGATCCATCCCAATATCGTCTTCAACAGGAATAATTTTATGGGGAATATCTTGAAAAATTTCTTGGAGAGCTTCGAACTATTCCTGTTTTGAAAATCCTTTGCAAATAATAAAAAGGTCATGGGAAATCCCAGCGGGATAATTCCGATAGGATTGAGCA
>CAZGKG010000106.1:805-2090 GCA_964525615.1 uncultured Rickettsiales bacterium
TTTTAAAAAGCTCAAGTTCTTGGTGAATTCTTGCCAAGTCAAAAACAGCGATCGAAAAATTTTTAACCTATCTCTAATTTTTTCAAATGAGAAATATAATCAGTAATTTCCTGATCAAAGGACTTGGATGTTGACGAAGGGGGGTGGTTACAGTCATTTTTATTAAAATCCTGCCATTGAGAAGAGTCGTGGGCTAAAAGATCTGAAACCCGTATACAAAGATCTTTTAGGGAGAGCCGATTTTCTACTCCAAAATCCATCATGGGAGGGGTTTCCTCAAAAAGCATCGAGATGATTGCATCCGAAAGGGTTGTGACCGAGATCCATGAATACACAGCATCAGGGTTTTTAATTTCGGGAATTTTCTTTTGAAGAAGACTGGTGATCACATACGGAACAAAACGTTTGGAGTTTTCACCGGGGCCAAAAATCCCCCCTACACGTCCCAAAACAAAAGACGCCTTGGGGCCCTGAGTCTGGACCATGGCCACCAGTTGTGATGTAATAAATTTTGATCTTGCGTAAAGGGATGCGTTATCAAAATCATGAAAACATGTCAGTTCTGCCTGTGTTCCCAAAAAAATCGCCTTCGTGCCTTGGTGTTTCAGAAAAAGTTTCCACAAATCAAGGGTTGCAAAGATACAATCTATGTTAAGAGGAGAAGTCCAAAATTTTTGATGTTCCACGTACCAAGCGGTATGAATCAAATAATCCGGACGAAGCTCTGCCATTATTTTTTTAAGGGCTAAGTGATCTAAAAGATCACAGTTCAGCCAAGTAAAACCAGGTGTTGGGTGTTTAAGATGTCGACTAAGGCAATAAATATCAAGGTTGGTTTTCAAAAGACGCTTGAGACAGTGTTGTCCAATAAATCCTGTGGCCCCTGTCAGAAGAATTTTTTGCGTCATGCAGAAACAAGCTTCTGAATAAAATGTTCCACAAGACGGGTCAGCTCCCCTCTACGATTTTTATGGTAATCGATAACCGCTTGTCGGATGCGTGTACGTAGTGCAATAATTTTATCTGGATTGGCGGCAAGACTTTGGGCCATTTGAATATAGTCTTGGGGTGTTTCTAAAATTAATTCGGGAGTGTTTGTTGAAAGAAAAATACTTTTAAAAAGTCGTGTGTTGACAAAATTTTGTCTCATAATACCTAACTGAAAGAACCCATTTTCCGTTAAATGGAAAGAGGTTCGGCCTCCTGCATAAGGGAGAGCTCCTAAAATGATGTCATAGGATGGGAATTTTGCACAATACTGAGGATACCCATGAAGGGTATCAAA
>CAZGKG010000107.1:0-1974 GCA_964525615.1 uncultured Rickettsiales bacterium
TTTCTCTCGAAAGCAATGTACTCTTGGCCCCTATGTCGGGTGTCACAGACATGCCCTTTCGGCGCCTCGTCACGCGCCAAGGAGCCGGTCCTGTAATTTCTGAAATGATTGCCAGCCAAGCCATGATTCGAGAAACCCGCCAATCGATGCGGATGGCCCAACACAGCCCTGAAGAGTTTCCCATGGCGGTCCAACTTGCTGGCGTTGATCCAGAGGTTATGGCGGAGGCGGCTCGTTTGAATGTCGATCGAGGTGCTATTTTGATTGACATTAACATGGGCTGCCCCATGAAAAAGGTCGTCAATAATTTTGCAGGGTCTGCCTTGATGCGGGATGAAAAACTCGCAGGCCGCATTCTAGAAAAAACAGCAGCCGCTGTATCTGTGCCTGTTACCTTAAAAATGCGGAAAGGATGGGATGATCACACCCTGAATGCACCACGTCTCGCCCGTATTGCGGAAGAAGCAGGGATTCAAATGGTGACAGTTCATGGCCGCACCCGCTGTCAACTTTATACAGGAAAAGCGGATTGGGCTTTTATTCGACAGGTAAAAGAAGCCGTTCAAATTCCCGTCATTGGAAATGGCGATGTTCTTTCGGAGGCGGACGCCCTTCAACTGCTTCAAGACTCTGGAGCTGATGGTGTCATGGTGGGCCGGGGATGCTATGGCCGCCCTTGGTTTTTAAAACAAATCACCCATTTTTTAAAAACAGGAAACCTTCTGCCGCCACCACCTTTATCCATTCAAAAGAATCTTGTTTTTGAACATTTTGAAGACATTCTCCATCATTACGGATCGGAAGCCGGTCTAAAAATTGCCCGCAAACATTTAGGATGGTATAGTCGTGGCTTAAAGGACTCTTCCGAGTTCCGCGCCATCATCAATCAAACGGAAGATGTTTCAGGGGTTCGAAAAATTCTTCACTCTTTTTATGATCAATGGCTTTTCTGACAGGAAAATGCATGATGTCTTTAGTTAAAAATAAAAAAAATTTATCAGAGAAGACTTCTTTAGAAGGACTTTCTACCATGATCGAAAATCATCTAAGAGCCTATTTTGAGGCTCATCAAGATCATCTGCCTCCTGAAGGTCTTTATCAAAGGGTCTTGGAAGAAATTGAAAGGCCTCTTTTAACAGAGACCCTTCGGGCAGTCGAGGGAAATCAAGTCAAGGCAGCGACGATTTTAGGAATTCATCGCAACACCTTAAGACGCAAAATAAAACCCTTCTCTCAAAAGCTCTTCCCTATCGTTTCTTAAAAAAAATTTCTAAAAAGAAATGCCCTTAAAAAGAAAGAGCTCAAAGGAACTGACTCAAAGCAGCTAAAGAAATTACATCTCGTCAGGAAATAGGAGTAGTCAAGTTCATCTTGCGCAAAACCCTTACAGCATCAAGATCTCCTCGCTCTGCGGCTTTTTGGTACCATTTTGCTGCTTCTTCAAGGTTTTTCGCCACACCTTCGCCATTGTAATACATCACCCCCAGATTATATTGAGCTTGAGAAAATCCTTGATCCGCGGCTTTTTGAAAGCATCTTGCTGCTTCTTCAAAGTTTTTCGTCACACCTGCGCCCTCGTAATACATCACCCCCAAATTGTATTGAGACTTATCATCCCCTTGCTCTTCGGCTTTTTGAAAACATTTTACTGCTTCTTCAAAGTTTTTCGTCACACCTTCGCCATTGTAATACATCACCCCCAAATTACATTGAGCTTGAGAAAATCTTTGATCTGCAGCTTTTCGGTACCATTTTGCTGCTTTTTCAAGGTTCTTCGTCACACCTTCGCCCTCGTAATACATTTGCCCCAGATTATATTGAGCTTGAGGAAATTCTTGATCGGCGGCTTTTTGAAACCATCTTGCTGCTTCTTCAAGGTTTTTCATCACACCTTCGCCCTCATAATACATCACCCCCAAATTATATTGAGCTTGAGGAAATTCTTGATCGGCGGCTTTTTGAAACCATCTTGCT
>CAZGKG010000108.1:0-1960 GCA_964525615.1 uncultured Rickettsiales bacterium
AGCGCGTGCTGTCTTTCCATCGCTTTTTTCTGTGATTTCATAGCGCACCCCCCCTTGGGTGAGTGCTGAAGTTGTCTTTCCTTGAGCGTCCTTCGTTGTCATGTAGGCTCCTGCAATTAAGATTAAAGAAATAAGAGAGAGATTTTTGAAAAACATGATGGTCATCCTCTTTAAATTAAAGAAAAGATAAGATTAAGGATCCTACCTAAAATATCAAAAAGAGAAAGGGGGAAATTAAATTTGGGAACTTCGTCAAGGAGAGACTTCTTGATTCCTAGAAGATCCCATCAAAACCTTGTAAGGGGCATTCTCTTGGGAGACAACTTCCAAAACCCCCTCTTGACTTCTCCCCCTCTTCCTCTTACCAGAAGAATCAAAACAATAGGCTTTAAAAAAAGGAATGTAATCGTTGGCTACTCCTCTGGACGCTCAAGATGAGAATGACTTTCCTTTTGAAAATAATTTCTTGGTAGGTTCCAAAATTCTTTCAAAATCAGAAAACATCACAATTTCGTCCCCTGATTTGAAAGTACACGATGTCTTAAGATTTGAAGGAAAAGAACAGCTTTCAAAGCCTTTTTTATTTGAGCTTTATATGCGATTGGAAAAAAACGCAAAAATTCCCAACGATATTACGGGAAAATCCATTTCCATTCGCCTACAAGATTCCAAGAAAACATTACTGCGATTTTTTCATGGCATTATTTCATGGGTGGAGGAAATGGAAGAAGCGCCACCGGATGAATTTCGTTGGATCAATTTAGGCGTTTGCTCGCTTTTTGAAATGCTTTCCTTAACAGAAGATACCCGAATTTTTTCAGAAATGAACGCATCTCAGATCATTGAGAAAGTTTTAAAGGAAAACAGTGTTGATTTTGAAAATAAAACAACCGCTACAGGAAAAGAAAAAAGAGAATTTTGTGTTCAATATAAAGAAAGCCATTTTCACTTTGTCTCGCGTCTCATGGAGGAGGAGGGAATTTTCTATTTCTTCACCTTCAAAGAAAATAAACATATTTTAATTCTATGTGATGATGTAAAGCATTACGAAATTTTTAAAGAAGATCTTTCCTTTCATAAAAACGCCATTCAAAAGACACTTTTTTCCAATCACATTTGGCGTTTTAAACATCGTCAAAGAAAAGTGCTTCAATCGATTGCGCTAACGGACTATTGGTTTGAAAAACCTGATCAAGATCTTTTAGTAAAAAAGGAGGGGCCGAAAGGCTCCCCCTCTCTCGAGCGCTACGATTATCCAGGACGTTTTGGAGAAAAAAGCCCTGGCGAAAACATTGCGAATCGTCGCTTAGAGGCCGCAGAAGCTTTGAAATCCGTTTGCAAAGGACTGTCCACCGCACCTGGTCTTTCTGCGGGCGTTAAATTCAAACTCACGAAACATCCTCAAGACCCTTTAAATGCTTCTTATGCGATCTTAAGCATTCACCATTTCTATGGATTAGACCGAAACGGAAATCCTGTTTTTCAGAATACCTTTCAAGCCATCCCTGAAAAAACCCCCTTTCGCCCCCTGGAGACCACGCCGAAGCCTTTTGCCTCTCAAGACACAGCAAAAGTGATGGGCCCCAAAGGAGAAGAGGTATACCGGGACAAATATGGCCGTATCAAAGTCAAATTTCATTGGGATCGACGCCCCGAAAAAGACGTCAAGGATGAAGAACGTTCTTGTTGGATTCGTGTCGCGTCTTCCTGGGCGGGGAATGGATGGGGAGCTCTTTATACCCCTCGCATTGGCCAAGAAGTTGTGGTGACCTTCCTCAATAACAATCCTGACAGACCTTTAGTGATTGGGTGTGTTTATAACGGCACACATCTTCCACCCTATGCCGATGATCCCGCAAAAAGCACCCTTAAGTCTCATTCCACCAAACAAGGACAGGATGAGAATTTTAACGAGATTCGTTTCACAGATGAGAAAGGGAAAGAAGAGATTTTTCTTCAG
>CAZGKG010000109.1:0-1902 GCA_964525615.1 uncultured Rickettsiales bacterium
TATTACCTCAAAAATAATTTTGAAGAATCATTTCAATGGTTTCAAAAAGCGGCCGATCAAGGACATGCTGAGGCTCAATGTCATATTGCAAAGATGTATGAATATGGTGAAGCTGTGGAGCAAGACTCTTCAGAAGCAGCAAGATGGTACCGAAAAGCGGCTGATCAAGGGTTGACGCAAGCTCAAGATCGTTTAGAGATGATAGTGCGCAGACAATTGGAATTATCTAAAAAACTCCCGCAATAAAATGATCACGTTAAAGAGGCTCTAAAAAATTTATGAGCAGAATAAGATCAGGGATATGACCGGTTTAATAAACAAGTTTGGGAGGGGGTATTTGTGGCCTTGAGGAAGAGAGGGATCTTGTCTTGTAAAATTCTCTTGAAAGCCCCCCGCGTTGGCGACAATTAGAATAAAGGTGTTAAACTAAAAGGCGCTTTAAAAGCTCAAGATCTTCGGGACGATTGAGGCGATGATCCCCTTTTTGGATGAGGGTCAAACTTAAGAAGGGGGCCTCGATTTTTTCAAAAAGTTTTTGACTATAAGACCAGGAAACCACCAAATCTTCTGTCCCATGCAAAAGAAATACAGGACATGAAAACGTCAGATCTTGGTTTAAAATTAAATATCCCCGCGCTTCCTTTAGAAAACTTTGAGAAAGGGTTAAAATACTTCCCTCTTGAGTATGTAAAGAAGTTTTTCCTTCCTGTTCAAGACAATTTTTTTGAGTATCGGGTAGTTTTTGAAACAGTTCCTCAGGAAAATCAGGGGCCGCAGCGATGGTGATAACTTTTACAATGCGATCAAAATTTTTCTTGGCTAACAGTAAGGCGAGCCATCCGCCCATACTGGACCCGATGAGAATTTGTGGTCCTTGGGTTAATCGTTCAAAAACAGATAAAGCATCAGATTTCCATCGTCCAATTGTGCCCTCTTCAAAACACCCCGAAGAGCCCCCTAAGCCAAAATAATCGAATAACGTGCAATTTGTTTCGGTTTGTTTTGCAAGATTCCATAGGAAAGATGCTTTTGTTCCAGAAAGTTCAGAAGCATAGCCCCCCAAAAAAAGCCAAGAAGGTTTTAAAGAATTATTCTGAAATCGCAAGCTGCGATAAAAAACTTCATGACCATCAGGTTGCTGAAGCATTCCTTGAGAAATTTCCACGGTTTTTCCATTTTTTTTTCTTTTTTAATCATCACGCTATCTTAACTTCCAATCTATCTCAATCTTTTTTAATTTTTTTTATTGAAAATTTTGAAGTAATTTTTGGTTTTTTTGGGGTTTTATATGAAAAAGCTGGGTCAAATTTTAATTGTTTTATTTTTATTGATTGGATCTAGCACCCTTTATGCAAGTCTTATGGATCGAGAATCCAATACAAATACTGAATCAAATCATACGAAAGCAGGCGGTAAACAAAAAGAGAATTCTAAACCTTTAATGGATCGAGAGGTCCCGAAAGAAGAATCTTTATTAGACCGAGAAGTCAGGAAGGCTGCTGAAGAGCGTGCTGCCTTAGGGCAGGATGCAGACGGCGATGGGGCAAATGACTTTGGGAAAGATGATCCTGATGAAACGGATAGATACGGATCAGGCAACGACGAAGAATCATCTGGCAACGACGAAGAATCATCTGGCGAGGACGAAGAAACCAGTAAGAAGGACAAGAAAGCGACCGGTAAGAAGGACAAGAAAGCGACCGGCAAGAAGGACAAGAAAGCGACCGGTAAGAAGGATAAGAAAGCGACCGGTAAGAAGGACAAGAAAGCGACCGGTAAGAAGGACAAGAAAGCGACCGGCAAGAAGGACAAGAAAGCGACCGGTAAGAAGGATAAGAAAGCGACCGGTAAGAAGGACAAGAAAGCGACCGGTAAGAAGGACAAGAAAGCGACCGGCAAGAA
>CAZGKG010000110.1:0-1887 GCA_964525615.1 uncultured Rickettsiales bacterium
AGGGTTTTGCCAGATTTGTTTAAAAGAGGGAGTAAGGCTTTTTCAAGAGCATCTCCCACGCGATCAATGGTAGCAATTTGATTACGATGGGCACCGCCTAAGGGTTCAGGGATGATCTGATCAATGATTTTAAAGCCCAATAAATCTTTAGCCGTCATTTTTTGGGCAATTGCTGCTTCTTCTCTTTTCTCTTTTGTGCGCCATAAGATGGAGGCACAGCCTTCAGGAGAAATGACTGAATAAACCGAATACTCTAACATTAAAACCGTATTGGCTGTTGCAAGAGCAATCGCTCCACCTGATCCTCCTTCGCCAATTACTGTGGAAACAAAAGGAACCTCCACCCGTAATCCTTCTTCTAGACAAGAGGCGATTGCCTCTGATTGCCCACGTTCTTCAGCATCTATGCCGGGATGGGCACCTGCTGTATCAATAAATGTGAGTAAAGGCAGTTTAAAACGATGGGCCAAATTCATCAGGCGCCGTGCCTTCCTGTATCCTTCAGGACGGGGCATCCCAAAATTATGAAGGATTCTCTCTTCCATGTGACGCCCCTTTTCATGGCCCATCACTATGACGGGAAGACCGCGAAAGCGGCCCATTCCGGCCAGGATGGCGGGATCCTCTCCAAAAGAGCGATCTCCTGCAAGCGGCGTAAAGTCCTCAATTAAACGGTCAATATAAGCACTTGTATGGGGTCGATTTTCGTGGCGGGCCACTTGAACCGTTTGCCAAGGAGTAAGTTTCTTATAGGTGTTCTTCAAGAGACTTTGGATTTTTGTCTCCAGACGGCTCATTTCGTCCAAAATATTGAGGTTGCCACTGGAGGCCAAATGACCCAAGTCTTCCAGGCGGCTTTCCAGCTCTCTCAGAGGTTTTTCAAAATCAAGAATCATAACCATAATTTATGGATTAGCAATTTTTAAGGAAAAGGTCAAAGTTTAAGAAAAAACATCTTTGAGGGTCTTGAAAAAATATTTTTCCTTATAGAGAAAGAACTATGGTTTTTTTCATTTTTTTGCCTTGAAAGGACGGGAAAATGTTGTTTTTCAAGAAAGGAACGACCCTCTTTCAAAAGAACGCAAGAAAATGCATAAGAGCTGTTGAGCTTTTGGAGGACGCAGGATATTGTAGTGGAGAGATTTGATAAAGGTTCCTTTTTTCAGTTTTTTTTAAGAAGGTGTTATTCCGTTTCTAATTGTCAATTTTTTTACCAATAATTTTGTTGCAAATGATGGTGAAGCGCTCTTTTTCTCGAATGCGGCAGACGCCCTTAGCTTTTCTTGACATCGGAACTCATAAAATTTGTTGTTGGGTGGCACGTCAGGATGAAGAAGAACAGTTTTATGTGACAGGTTTTGGCCACCAAGCAACGCGTGGTTATTACGGAGGTCATGTACGAGATTTAGAAGCCCTTGAGGAAACCATTACGGGGGCTGTTCATGAGGCTGAAAAAACATCAGGAGAGACCATTCGCCGTATTTTTGTGAGCGTGAATGGGGCTTGTCTTTCCTCTTTTTTAAAGACCTCCCAAGTCTCTCTTTTAGGAAAATCGGTCAGTGATGAAGATTTGCGTCGCCTTTTTCTGGACGCACGACTTCAAGATACCTCTGATCCCTTTCAAACTCTTCATGCTCTTCCGCTCAATTATATTTTGGATCAAGAACGCGATATTGAAAATCCTGCGGGGATGTTGGGGGAATCCCTTTCGGGTGTTTTTCATGTGGTAGGGTGCTCTTTTTTAGCGATGCGTAATTTTTTTCTAGCGATTGAACAATCTCATTTAGAACCGCTCGCTTTTGTGGCGGCTCCTTATGCTGCGGGTTTGTCTGTGGTGACCGAAGATGAAAGAGCGTTAGGGACCACTGTGATTGCTGTTGGGTCCGC
>CAZGKG010000111.1:0-1834 GCA_964525615.1 uncultured Rickettsiales bacterium
GTACCAATTTCACAAGAGATCATTGGCTTCCCCCATAAGCTGGCTTCCACAAGGGACAAGCCGAAGGCCTCTGACCTGAGATGGGAGGGAAAAACAAATCCAGAAGAAAGCTGATGTAAAATTGCTTTATCCTCTTCCGTCACAGAGCCGACAAAGACTACATTGGAAAGATTTTTTTCCCTTGCCATTTGCCGAAGCTCTGGCTCACATCCGCCAGAGCCAGCAATGACGATAAGGCCTTGAACAAAAGAAGCCGCCTCAAGCAACACATGAAGCCCCTTGTAATATCGTAAAGCCCCCAAAAAAAAGAGAAAATTCTCCCCCACCTTTTCTCTCCAATAGGCCTCTCGCTGGGGCGAGATGGGAATTGTGGAAACATCGGGAAGGGCCAACGGAACCATGTCAACAGGAAAAAGGTTCTTTTGTAAGAGGGGACTTGTACGAATATAAGGAGGAGAGGTGGCCACCACACATCGGGCTTTTTTGAGAAAAACACGTCCCAAGGGGTCATAAAACCGTTTCAACCATTTTTGTTTTACAATATCCGAGTGATACGTGACGATATAGGGTTTTTGAAGGCCGCTTAAAAGAAAGGCTAAATCGCCAAAAGGCCAGGGAAAATGAAAATGGAGGAGATCACACCACCGTCCCAGTTTGCGAAGGGCCCGGGGAAGCCTCCAAGAGCCCCCCATAGAACGGACCTCAAAATCTAAGGGAAGGCATATCCCTTGAAGGCCTTTATATTTGACCAAACGGGGAGTGTCGGTATGCCCTAAATATAAAACGCGGCTCACGATGCCTTCGGCTTTTCCGGCCTCAGAAAGGGCGGTAATCATTTCTCCTACCCCCCCCAGAGACTCCGGAGACCAAGTCTTATATACATGCAAAACCCGTAAAGGGGCGGAAGAAGACATTTTTTCTCAATGATCTATCAGGTTCTCCCAGAGTAATCGGAATTTTCTCAAGAGAAAAGCCCCCTAAAAATTACTGGTTAGGCCCCTATATTTTATGGGGCGCTTGATTGAAAAAATAAATTTTACGGTCTTATGCTCCCAATCCTTCAGTGGACCTTTGCTTAGTGAAAGGTGGGGTTAGGTCTAGACCATGGGCGCTATCATTGCGGTGTGGACAGAGCAAAGATTATTTTGATCTTTTGGCAAAAGGATGAAATCTGACTTCAACGTTAAAAATGATTCCTTTTGGAGAAAGTAGGTGCACCCACTTTTCTCCCTCAGCAAAATAAAAAGAAATCAAAAAACACCCGACACCGGAAAAATATCCATGGGACATCGATTGCCCCAGAAATCTCTAAAATATTTGTTTTTCATCATGATTAAAAAAATAAAAAAAACAAATAGATAATTTTTTTGATATTTTATTTTTATATTTTTACTGTCATAAAAAATAAAATTTTATTAAATAACGATTGTTTTTTTATGAAAAGGAAATTTTTAAGTTGTTTTTTTCTCGCGACCTTCTTATGGAGCCAAACAGCACTTTCAATGGAAAAACTCCAAGAAAAAGGAAAACAGCAAAAATTTGCTAGCGTAGTATATAAGGGAGCCAATTGTATTCTCGTTTCTGACGGAAATGAATCTGTACCAGAAGATTATTACTATATAAAAAAAAATTGTGCTGAGCGTTTTTTTGATGCTGTTAAGAAGACTGTGACCCATAAGAAATTTTTGTGTGGCCTTTTGTGTGGCACCGTTATTGTCGCTTCAATCTTATTGCCTGTCTTTTTTGTCCTAGGCCCATTTTTAAAGGAGAACAATTTAAGTACTTCCGTTTTGAATTCAAGCACTACATTTTCTCCTAATAATCACTTTGATCA
>CAZGKG010000112.1:0-1710 GCA_964525615.1 uncultured Rickettsiales bacterium
GTGGTGGTGGAAAGTCGTCTGGTGGTGGTGGAAGGTCTTCTGTGTCTGTTGCGTCTGCGCCTCTGTTATCATCTAGTACGTCATTGAAATCATCAGAGAGGATTAGATTGATCTCTTGATGATGATCTTCATAAATCGGGTCCCAATATGTATTTGGTGTAGGATCACTCAACTCTTTTGAATCATCTTTTACCTCATCAGTGACTTGAGGGACAATTGTTCGGTCTCTCTCAGAGACAGATCCATCACTCACCTCCTGGGGTTCCTGAGAGACAATTGCATCAGGCTTTTTTCCCTTGATAATCAAAGAGCTATCTTTCGTTCTACAGATGTCCCCTTCACAGCTTTCTATGTCTTTTATAACATTTGGCTGATCAGATGTTATGATGCGACAATTATTTCCTTCTGGCGTACATTGATAGGTGCGGCCATCGTACGTATCAGAATTTATATCAAATGTCCTCTGAGACACCTGGGGAAATGTGTCGTTCAATAAAGCTTCGTCCCTCTCTCTCATAACCTCAGCCTGCAAAATATTTGAGGGAAAACTAAGAACAAAACATAAAAATCTCAATAAATTTTTTTTCATAGCAAGTACAAACCTCCTAAAAAATTTATTTATTTTTTCTTTTTTTATATTTAATTTTAATTAAGGATTAAGTTTTTTTATTTTTTTAAACGTTATTGATTGTTTTTTTTAAAAAAATTTTTTTGAGAAAGGATAAGCTTACCTTTCAAAAGGGGACGTCCAACCAATTCACTCTTTTACTTTTGATGCAAAGCCCCAAGCCGTTTGAACCCACTAAAATATTTTCTGGGTTTAAGATGGGGGATAAAAAGGATGGCATCAAATCCTCTTTTCAATAGGGATTAAGAGCTCTCGTGCGCTATTGATAAGATCTTTCACTGTTGTTGACGTGTTACAAAAGTAAAACGAGCAATGCCACAGTTTTTGATTTTTTCCACTTGAAAGGGGAGGGGGAGATGGAAATGCTTTTCTCTTGAGGTTTCTGTCACGATAAGGGTATTCGCGTTCATCCATTTTTTTTTGTCAAGAAGAGACAAGACAGGAATAATCACATTTTGATCATAAGGTGGATCCAGAAAAATCAAGTCAAAAGAATGGGGTGCATCTCCAATATCAAAAGCTGATTGCTTTAAAAGGATTGGCTTTGGCAGAAAGGAGGGGAGAGTTGTCATTGTTTTTTCAAGACCTGCAAGCGCCATCGGATCCTTTTCGATAAAAGTAACGTTTGAGGCGCCTCGCGAAAGGGCCTCAAATCCTAAAGCGCCTGTTCCAGCAAACACATCCAGCACCCTCAAGGAACGCCACCCCGATTCCCAAAAAAAGGAATGGTGAAGGCTGTTAAAAAGCATCTGACGTGCCCGGTCACTGGTGGGACGCGTCGAGGAACCAGGAGAGGGAAGAGGTTTCCCTTTAAGGACACCCGAGATCAGTCTCATAAAAGGGTTTCCCTGTAGTCTACAGTGCTACCTTAAGCTTCTAAAATCTTCTTCTGATGTTGAAAAATCTCAACAGCCCCCTCACGGGCCAGATCCAACATTTCTTGAAATTCCCTTTCTAAAAAGGCGCGTTTTTCCCCACAAGCTTGAACTTCTACTAATTGATCTTCCGAAGTAAAGACAAAATTTGCATCTATATCGGCTCGGCTATCTTCTGCGTAATCAAGATCCGCTAGAAAGACGCCG
>CAZGKG010000113.1:0-1645 GCA_964525615.1 uncultured Rickettsiales bacterium
ATCAAAAAGTTTCTTCCCTTTGGAAAAAAATATTATTTAACAAGCAATTGACGATAGAAAGTTTTGCTATGAAACCTTATTTTTTAATCCTTGTGTTTTTCTTGAATATAGGAATTCCAAGAGAGGGGTATAGTGTACAGCGAGAGCTACTTATTTCTTTATTTAAGGTTTTACAACCATGGATGATGGAAAAAAATTCTTATTTGAAGGAGGGGGCCTTGCCTCCTAAGATCCTAGAGACCTTTAATGAAGTAGATATACCTTTTAAAAATTTGAACTCCATTGCTCAAAAATTTTTTTTAAGGCCTTCTGGCACAGAACGTATTGATGTTCTAAACAGCCCACAAGATCCTTTCCTAAAAGAAAAAACACCCGAACTGATGCTCTTATTTGAAAAAATGGGATTCCTCACAAAAATCGACCCCCCAAAAGAGACACTATGATTATATTTTCCTGAATGGCTCTATGGTTTCTAATATGCGTAAGTGTTTAGAAACTCTCATATCGATTGTGGAGAGGGATCTTATTGACCTGAAAAAAACAAAACTTGTAATGCTTACAGGGGAACGGATGCTTTTTAAAACTAAAGAGGGATATCCTTGGGAGCAAGAGGAACTGTTTAAACTTCTTTCAGAATCGATTGATCCTGAATGGAACCACCTCCATATACCCCCTGCAACAGAAGATCAAGCACTGAAGTGGATTTGGAGTCAAACAAAAACACCTCCCTCTTTACGTAATGTCCCTCTTATTTGGATTGTAGCACCTCAGAGGATCGATCCACAGAGAAAACTTGTACGCCCCAACACCCGTGATACGATAGAACTCTTCTTAGACTAAGAAAAACCACCGCCAGGAAGATGCTTGGTGCTTTCATCCCAACCTTTTGTTTCTTATCAAGTAGAGGTTTTTAAAAATGTTTTTCTTTCCCGTCATGAAGCAAGGTTTACTTTTAAGGGGGTTGGCCCCGCTGCTTCAAAAAAATATAAAAATACACCACAAGCCGTAGCTGTTTTATTGGATAATCTGGCGCGCCTTCTCTATGAAGAAGGAAAAAAACAAAGAAACAGCTCCTGACAAATAGATATTTTCTAAGAGAAAAAAGAATCAGTTAAAAGCCCCCTTAGAATCTTTTTCGTAAAAAGATTAAGATTCTAAGGGAATTTTTAAAAGCAGTTTTACTTTTTTGATAAATCTTCGAAGTCGGCGTCCACAACAGGCCCGTCTGAGGAGGCGCTTTCATTGGAATCGGAGGGATTCGACGCGTCTTCTGATGAAGCATTTTCTTGAGAAGCCTTGTATACAGCTTCCCCCAGCTTCATAGACGCAGTTGCAACAGCTTCTGTTTGAGAGCGTATCAAATCACTATCTTCTCCCAATAAAGCCTCTTTCAAGGCGACGATCGCCGTCTCAATAGTGCTTTTGTCTTCTGCTGAAATTTTGTCCCCATGCTCCGCAAGATTTTTTTCGGTAGCATGCACAAGACTTTCTCCGTGATTTTTTGCCTCAATCAGGGCGCGACGCTTTTTATCATCTTCCGCGTAAAGTTCCGCATCCTTGACCATCTTTTCAATCTCACTTTCCGAAAGACCGCCTGAAGCCTGAATACGAATCTGTTGCTCTTTATTGCTCGCTTTATCTTTTG
>CAZGKG010000114.1:0-1552 GCA_964525615.1 uncultured Rickettsiales bacterium
CGGCTTTTTTTAACCATCTTGCTGCTTCTTCAAAATTATTTTTGAGGTAATATTCTAGACCAAGATCAAATTGAGCCACCTGACACCTTCTTGCGCCTTTGAAAGGAGCAACTTTATGTCCTCTCCAGAAGCAACCCCTTCGCCAAAACCTTCACAAAATCCTTCAGATTCATCTGCTGCTGCTCTTCCCGCAAAAGAAACAGAGGCTTTGGGAAGAAAAGACCCATCCCATCGTTCCTCAGCATCCCCCCTGTTCATCGCCCTTAAAGGAAAAGCAGTTGTCAAAAGTGTCAGAAAAAATAATGTCGATTTAAGATGGCTTCTCTTTTTTATGTCTAAAAAACTCTCAAAAAATGAATATTTTTAAAAAGTTAAATAATTTGTCCTAAGGGTTAATATATTGCCAAAAAAGGATCGAAATAAAAAATTGAGGGAAAAAAGAGAAAGTTCCTTCTGTTTTCTTTAGGGAAGAATATTGAGGAGAGGGATTTGTGCTGACCTCGGATTCGGAATTCGATAAAATGCTTTTGAATCCGACAAAATTAAACCCAGAAAATACCTCCATTAAACCAAAAATATCGAAAAATCCGCTTATGTTAAACATTTTCCAATATCCTAAGGTTACACTTCAAGAAACTTATTTTTTGATGGGTTTATGGTTAAGGGAATCCTGTGAGTTTCTTAATTTATGGAAAATTTTTTTTAAGAAAAATCCTACAGAACTCCATCTGTTTTTTAAGCATGGGACTTTTATTGATTTGCTTGGGATTCTTGACAGGATGTCAAGACAAAAAGCAAACGCCACCCCCTCCAATCCCAGAGGTTTCCACTTTAAAACTCTTTCCCCAAAAGATCCCGATCTTATTTGATTTTCCAGGAGAAATTGATGGGGCTCTGATGGTGGAAATCAGAACCCGTGTTGAAGGAATCTTAATCAAAAAGTTTTTTTTAGATGGCCAATTGGTTTCCAAGGGAGACATTCTTTTCAAAATTGATGATCGTCCTTTTAAAGCAGCCCTTCAAAAGGCAAAAGCAAATTTAGCACAAGCAGAAGCCGCTTTTGAAAGCGCTATAAAATCATTTAATCGCATGAAAAAACTTCAACCTACAAAATCCATCAGTCAAAAGGATTTTGATGACGCAGAAAACAGCTTTTTAAAAGAAAAGGCTTCTGTCAAAGAGGCTGAGGCTACAGTGTTTCAAGCGCAACTTGATCTTGAATACACAAATGTCAGCGCCCCTATTTCAGGAATCACTTCTCAAACTTATCCAAGCATCGGGGCGCTTGTTTCTCCTCAAGGAATTTTTTTGTTAACAAAGATCGCGCAAATTAATCCAATAAATGTAAATTTTGGAATTTCTGATAAACAGTGGACAGAGTTAAAAAACCAATATGGCGGCATTCCCCCTTTATCAAAAGCCAAAGTCTTTATTTCCTTTTCCGATGGTTCATTCTACCACGAAGAGGGGGGCCTGATTTTTTTTGATCCTTTAATTGACCCTGAAACAGGGACCTTTGGGCTTAAAGCAGTTTTTCCTAACAAAGACAATT
>CAZGKG010000115.1:0-1510 GCA_964525615.1 uncultured Rickettsiales bacterium
GCATTTCTTGTTTTTTGAAAGGCACCTTTTGGGGGGCGGGTCTCATGCACGCCTCTCGCCCCCAAATCCATTTTTGACAAACTGCGGGCTTCTGCATTTTTTGCAGGTCAATTCTCAGGAATTTTCTTGAGAATCTCCTTTTCATTAGGGACATCTAATCTATCAGACAAGACGCTTGGCTCTTTTAAAAAAGGGGAAATTCTCAAATCATGACAGGTCGTTGATCCTAAAAAATCTGTCTGGTATGATCAAATTAAAACGGAAGGCCTTCCCCTTGCTTATTGATCTCTTTCTTTTATTATTGCTCAGCTTTTTTTTAGGCTCTCAACTTTGGAAAGTGTTGGGGAGAAATTTTAAAGCCCCCCCAAGAAAAGGGGAATCCCTTTTTATTCTTCGCAAAGATCAAGTGGTGATAGAAAAAGACTCAACCTCTAAAGCCTCTTTCTACCAAGGGTTTAATGAGTCCGCTTTTCTAGAAGGGGCAGAAAAAGCCTTTGAACAGATTGTCTTAGCCCTTCATCAAGGGGATCAAAAAACTCTCGCGCAACGCTTGACGCCCCATTTATTAGAGTCCTTTTCCCATAAAGCCCCCACCCCCAAAGGCACGATTAAGAAGGTGTGTCTTTTAAGCTCAACAATTCTTTCCCGAAGCTTGAAGGAGGATCAAGCGTCTATTACCGTCCAGTTTACTTCCCAGCAACCCCTCGGTGCCTCCATTCAAACCATTGAGGAGGTCTGGACCTTTACCCGTTGTATTACTTCAGAAAACCCTAACTGGCTTTTAGATCAAGTGGAAGAATCTTCCAAAACCTCTTAAAAGTAAAAAATATCATCAAATCTTGCGATTTCCTCTCGAAGACTAAAGATGGGAGAATCATTAAGAGCGATAATGTCACCTCTTGCATAGTATTGAGTCGCATTTAATTTGGAAATATTCTCGACAATCAGGGAATAATCATTATCTTTTTGTGAGTGCTCGTTCAACCATTGCGCCACAAAATCCGTTTTTTGCTTGTCCTGTTTTTTCCCATTAGAAAGAAAACCTTCTGGACGTTTTAAAAAAAAAAAAAATAACGCCGACACTTTTGTATCTTGCGTCGTTTCTCGAGAGGTAAAAAATTGAACGATTGGAATTTCCTGTAAAATCGGAATACCATCTTGGTTGTAGGTTGAGTTTCTTGAATAAAGTCCCGCAATCATCCCTGTTTCATTAAACTTTAACTGCATCTTTGTTTCAATTTTTGTTTTTAAAAAATTTAAAATTTGCCCAGTCACAGGACTTGCAAGAACTCTCTCCTGAAAAGCTGGAATCGTACTTTCCATAATAATGTCTAACGTGACCAGTTCTCCCTCAACGGAAAGAGGTGTGATGGTCAAGGTGGTTCCTGAAGGAATAGTGATAAGACTTCCTCCTGCGCTTCCAGTAATACCACTATAATAGGCAGGCCCAGAAAAAAAGGTGCCTTTCTTATGCAGAAATGTACTCATCGAAGGACGGCCTAAAATTTCA